>CAXAWD010000067.1:0-12150 GCA_963972325.1 uncultured Acidimicrobiaceae bacterium | reverse complement strand
GCGGGCGGGGACGACACCCCCCTCCATCTGGGCGACATGATCCAGACCCGCCGCAACACCCGCGAACTCGCCACCAGCGACTGCACCCGAGTCCTGAACCGCGACGTGTGGCGCATCACCGGACGCTCCGCCAACGGCGAGATCCAGGCGGTCAGTCTGACCCGCCGGGCCACTGTGACGCTCACTCGTGAGTACGTCACCGCCGACGTGGTGCTGGCCTACGCCACCACGATCGCAGGCGCCCAGGGCCGAACCACCGACACCGGTCACGTTGTCGTGACGCCGCGCACGTCGAGCGCTGCCGTCTACGTCGGTATGACCCGAGGACGGCGCCACAACACCGCCCACGTCATCACCGACGGCCACGACCACGCCGAACTCGACCTCGGCGATCGCACCGCGACTCAGGCGTTCGCCGACGCGATCACGCGGACCGGCGACGGTCAACGCTCCGCCCACAGCGTCCGCGCCGACTGGAAGATTGGCACGCCAGCACGCCAAGCCGGTCGCGCTGACGACCGTCGCACCCGAGCAGCGGAAGACTGGTGGGAGCGAGTCCGACCCCAACTTCCACCCGCCGTCGCGACCGCTCTCAACGGCGGCGACCACGAAGTGATCGCCGCCCTCGCTCACAGCACCAGCGATCACTACCGCCGCCAGTCGGTGCGCGTTGCGATTCGCTCAACCCGTTGGGACCACCCCAACGCTGGCCGGAACTTCGTCCGTAGGCTCGCTGCGATAACACGCCCCGCGATACAGAGTCCGTTGCCGGGCTTGTCGTACCACCGGTACGGCGGCCCCGAGTACGGTCGATAGGCAGCGGGCGGACGCCCACCGTGTACGACCAGGGCGGGTCTTCGTCGCAGTGCCCGCCCAACTGTGGGACGCCCCACCGTGGGGTGACCGTCGTGGACGGCCCGACGCGCACCGTTGACAACGACGAGTTCCGTGACCCTTCGCGTCCGTTCACCAGCGCATTGTCCGACTACGCCGTCGCCATGTCGCGCCACCCCGACAGTCATGGGCAGCCAGGATCGAGTGGGGAGCCCGTCACCAATGCAGCGATGACCACGCCGGCGAGAATCCGAACCCAGTGGTCATTTCGTTCTCTCCCATGTGCATGCGGCTCAGTCGGTCCAACGGATTCGAGTAGTAACCCACCTCAGCAGGCGAGATCGTCGCCGGAGTGAACGTCGGCTGTTCTCCTTTCAGGAGCAGCGGATGTGCCCGCCGGTTGGCTTCCTCGTAGAAGTCGAACGGCTGGGGGGATCCGCCGAGGAACCAGAAGTACTCGACGATCCGACTGACCTCGGTGAGCTGCTGGGTGAGCGACTGATCGAGCGGCGTGAGGAGCTGTGGTCGCCGTTCGATGTAGGTACTCCACGTCTGGGCCTCGGCGACCGCGATGACGATCGCGTAGAGCAGCACGAGTTCGCCAAGCACATGGTCTACTGGTGGGCCACCGGGCCGAGCGAGAGCGCCGCCGTTGCGCCGGCCGGTGGTGCTGTGGGCGAATGCGCTCAGGAACGCGTAGTGCAGCTGCAGCTGGACCAGATCTGCAGCCGTCACCAGGCCGCTCAACTGCAGGTTCCACAGCATCGAACTCCACTTCAGGAACGATCCGTAAACCGCCTGGTTGCGGCGCGCCCAGCTCTCGAGGTCCTCGACCGAGCTGAACGGTCGGGCGATCGCCGCCTGCAGGTCCGGGTGCCCCAGGAACGCGTCGTAGTGTTCGAACGCCGCCCAGTACGGTGAGATCTGCTCCTCGACGATCCCAGCGTCGGAAGTCACGTTGTGGCCGTTTCGCACGACTTTGAGGCCGCGCCGGTCCCTGGTGCGCTCAATCGATGCGACGTCGCGAGTCCAAGGCTCGGTACCCGCGGCGAAGTCGGCTTCCCATTGGTCGATCTGGACGACATCCGGCGGACGGATGGTCTCCTCGTAGCGGTCGGCGAGCAGTAGTAGCCGATCGAGCAGGTGATGTTCGAGCCCGGTTCTTGTCAGCGCCAACGCCGAGAAGTAAGAACCGGAGTCGGCCACGAGCAGCGCGCTACGCAAGTGCCGCTCGAGTGCCTCGGTGCGCTCGGTGAAGTCGATGTGATGCATCCAAACGCTGTTGCCCGGTGCCGGTTGGACCTGCGCCGACCAGTCCCGCAGCATGCCGAGCATGCGCACCGCGGTGGCGGTCAAGGTCGGGTGCTCGGCACGCAGCTGAGGAAACTCCACGATGGAAGTGTCGCACCGTCCGGAACCGGGCTCGCACCAATGTCCGCTGTTTGCGGCTCGGCTGCTCCGACCTCGATGACGGCAAGATCGTCAAAGACAGCCGGGACTATGCGAGTGCTCGACTTGGTTCGATATGCCCGTGATAGTGCTGCGTCACGCTTGGGCCGCGATGCGGCGCGCTCGCACCGGCGTCGACCGGATTACGGAACGGGCGTTATGCGTGCCGCACGCCGAGCATCCTGCCGGTTCTGGGCGCGTGCGGAACCAGTCGGTGCCGTGATACGTCTACGTGTCATGCGAAGTGCGGCAATCGCTGTCGTCGTGGGCGTAATGCTCGGTGGTGCGTGCGACACGAGCGATGACGAATCACAGCAGACGACGACCACGACCGGTCCGACGACCACGATCGACATCGGCGCACTCAATGCGACGTGGACGCTCAGCGGCAGTTGGTTGATCCACGCGCCCGGAGCACCCGATCCCACTGTGGGGTTCGTATCTTTCCGTCCACAGGTCAACGGCGATCGCCTCATCGCGACCGGCTACGGATCGTGCTTCATGTTCGGCGGTCGGGCCGTGGAGTCGGACGGGTTCACGCAAGTTGTAGAGACTCAAGGGGCACTCGGCCCCCCGTGTGATCCCGGACTAGCAACCGAGACGTACAGCCAGGTCGTCGAGTGCTTTCAAACCGGATGTCGGCTGGATCTGGCCGGAGATGTGTTGCGGCTGTCGAGCAGCACCGGCGAACCTGTTGCGGACCTCATCCGGACAGCCGATGAGATCCCGCCCCGCTAAGCCACGCAGGTCAATCGAACCTGCTCGATATCGGCACGTACGCTCTCGCCGGACCCGCCCGGAAATGCCGTGCCTCGAACGCGTTCGCCGCGCCACAGAACCGGCGAACTGTGGGAGGCCCGACCCGCGGTCGGCCAGCGCATAATCACGCCGCGCCGCCGAGGGGGACCCCAATCGGGGTTGCGGGTGTCCTCACGGATGGGATCGGGTGGGTACGCGCTGTCGCAGACGGTGATCGGGCTGCGGTCAGTCCCAGGTGTCCACGGATATCGGCAACCTGTCCGGTGCATCCGGTGCAGTCGCCTACCCGCGCTCGCTGGCTCTGGCGCCGGTTGGCAACTGCACAACATGAGAAAAGCTCGACGGCGTGACGAATGGGCCTGGAACCCTCGGATAGGCCGTGCGGACGACTGCCGTGCGGACAGATAACGGACAAATCCGCCAAGCTGGCTCCCGACCACGACGAAGCCCCTGGCGGATCTTGCGATCTACCAGGGGCTTTCGAGGTGGTCGAGCGGGGCGTCGATCCCCGGACCCCACGCTTTTCAGGCGTGTGCTCTGCCAACTGAGCTACTCGACCGTGTGTGCCGGGCGCTGGTGAACGCCCGGTGATATGCACAGGGCCGCCTTGCGGCGGCCCTGTAGCGGTCCCGACGGGACTTGAACCCGCGACCTCCGGCTTGACAGGCCGGCGTGAACTCCAGACTTCACCACGGGACCTGGAGGTTGTATTGCGCACCCCCAACGGGATTCGAACCCGTGCCGCCACCTTGAAAGGGTGGTGTCCTAGGCCACTAGACGATGGGGGCAGGAACTTCGACTCGTTGAGAGCGACGAAAACCTATCACCAGGGTAGGAGCGTTCCACCCTTTCTTCCACCATCTGTTTCTTCCGTGCTGCTGAAGGCCCGCACCGGCCTGTCCGCCATCCGAGTGTGACGCAAAGCGGTCAGCCAGCCACGCCGCGTCAGTACTTCCCCAAATATGTCAATTGGATGACGGTGGCGTTGCGCTCGGGTGACGTGGTCTGACAGAGTGTCCAACCGCGGGCGCGGACCCAACGCCATTGCAGACATGCCGACACCTTTCACACGTCTCGTTCGCACTCGATGCGCCACCGGCCTCCTCGCCACCGTGCTCGCGACCACCGCCGTCGTGGCGGCCCCGACCTCGCCCGTCACCGCCGCCGGCCCGACCGTCGACGGCCGGTACGCCGGTGACGGTGTGCGTGCGGCCGGGAGTGTGTTGGAGCTCGATGTGACCGGTCGTGGCGGGAGCGGTTCGAATGCGGCGGCGGTGTCGTTGAATCTGACCGCGACCGAGACGGGTGGTCTGGGGTTCGCGACGGTGTATCCGTGTGGCACGTCGCGGCCCGAGGCGTCGACGATCAACTACGGGCCGGGTGCGACGATCGCGAACGGGATCATCGCCAAGGTGGGTTCGGGTGGCAAGGTGTGCATCTACACGCACGCTCGGGCGCATCTGGTGGTCGACATCGACGGGTACTTCCCGTCGGGCAGCGACTATCGGCCGCTCACACCGGCCCGCCTCCTCGACACCCGCAGCGGGCAGTCGACCATCGACGGCGACGACGTCGGCACCGGTGCCCTGCGCGGCGGGTCGATGTACGAGCTCGACGTCACCGGTCGCGGCGGCACCGCCTCCTCCGTTGCCGCTGTCACCGTCAACCTGACCGCCACCGACACCTCCGCACCCGGCTTCGCCACCGTCTTCCCGTGCGGCACCTCGCGTCCCGAGGCGTCGACGATCAACTACGGGCCGGGAGCAACGATCGCCAACTCGGTCGTCACCAAGGTGGGGTCGGGTGGCAAGGTCTGCATCTACACCCATGCCCGAGCGCACTTCGTCGTCGACGTCACCGGGTACTTCCCGTCCGGCAGCGACTATCGGCCGCTCACACCGGCCCGCCTCCTCGACACCCGACCGGGCAACCCGACCGTCGACGGTCGCGCTGCCGGTGCTGGTGTGCGTGCGGCCGGGAGTGTGTTGGAGCTCGATGTGACCGGTCGTGGCGGGAGCGGTTCGAATGCGGCGGCGGTGTCGTTGAATCTGACCGCGACCGAGACGGGTGGTCTGGGGTTCGCGACGGTGTATCCGTGTGGCACGTCGCGGCCCGAGGCGTCGACGATCAACTACGGGCCGGGTGCGACGATCGCGAACGGGATCATCGCCAAGGTGGGTTCGGGTGGCAAGGTGTGCATCTACACGCACGCTCGGGCGCATCTGGTGGTCGACATCGACGGGTACTTCCCGTCGGGCAGCGACTATCGGCCGCTCACACCGGCCCGCCTCCTCGACACCCGACCCGCCATGCCGCAGGTCGCCGCGCCGAGCGACACCGCGGCCGCGACGTCGCTCGCCCTCCTCAACCGACTCCGCGTCGAGCACGGCGCCGGCCCGGTCGTGTACGACCCCGCCATGTCGGCCCAGGCGCTCGCGTGGTCGCAGGAGATGTCGCGCAGCGGCTTCCGTCACAGCAGTGTCGGCTACGCGGAGAACATCGCCTGGCACAGCCAGTCGGCGATGAGCCCCGACACCGCCGCGACGACGCTGCACGACATGTGGGTCAACAGCTCGGGTCACTACCGCAACATGCTCGATCCCCGGTGGTCCCGGGTCGGTATCGGGCTGTACGTCGACGGCTCCGGCTGGTACGGCACGCACATGTTCGCCGACTGACATCCCGTTCGTCGTCCGCTCCGGCTTCGCGCGTCGGGCGCCGGCCCGTCATGATCGTCTGATGCGCCTCACCCCCAGGAGTTCGCGTGATGACCGGTGACGCCGTGATGCGTTCGCTCGGCGGCACGATGGCCGTGCCCGAGTTCGAGGACCCCGCGTTCACCACGCCCGCTCGACCGCTCGCCGAGTCGACGGTCGCGATCGTCACGTCGGCCGCGCTGCACCGCATGAACGACGACCGCTTCGCCCAGGGCGACACGTCGTACCGAACGATCGAACGCGCCGACCGCGACCTCGTGCTCGGCCATTGGAGCCCCAACTTCGACCGCAGCGGTTTCGCGATCGATCTCAACGTCGTCTACCCGATCGACCGGTTGGAGGAGCTCGCCGAGGCCGGCGTGATCGGCGCCGTGGCACCTCACCACTACGCGTTCGCCGGCAACCAGCCCGACACGGTGAGCGAGTTGCGGCTCGACACCGGGCCGGCATGCGCGGCCGACCTGCTCGCCGACGGCGTCGACGTGGTGGTGCTCACACCCGTTTGACCGCTCTGCACGCGCACCGTGAGTGCGCTCGCCCATGTGTTCGAAGCGGCCGGCCTGGCCACCATCGTCCTCGCCTCCATGCACGACGTCGTCGAGCGGATGGCGCCGCCGAGGGCGCTGTTCTGCAACTTCCCGCTCGGACGCCCGCTGGGCAAACCGGCCGACGCCGAGTTCCAGCACGACGTGTTGCGCCGCGCGTTCGGGCTGCTCGCCGCCGACGGGCCCGTGCTCGAAACCCACCCGGTGGTCATCGAGTCGGACGAGACGCCGCTGGCGTGCTCGATCCCGCCCCGCTTCGACCCGAACCTGCCGCCGGCGGTCGACGAGGCCCAAGGTCTCCGCGCCGCGTACGAACGGGCGCGGGCCGAGCGCGGGGCCACATCGGTCGGGCGGATCATCGATGCGGACACGATCCCCCGTGCACTGGCGGTGCTGCACGAATGGGCCGGGGGTGCGAACTGGGAAGAACACCCGCTGCCCGGCACGAACACCGTCGCCGTGTGCCATGACATCCGCACCTACTACGAGGAAGCCGCGCTCGAACTCGTCACCGGACCGACCCCCGGCGGCCGCGCGGCGGAGGCGTGGTTCTTCGAGCAGACCGAGGCCGGCAAGACGATCCTCGCCGCGCGTCAGGTGATGAAGGCGCAGGGTGCACCCCACCCGTTCTGGTTCTACATGGCGCCCGGCCACCGCTGAACACGAGGCGTTCGTCCGCCTCGGGTCGCCGTCGGCGGCGCGGGCAAGCTGTGGTCATGACCGTTCGGATCGAAACCGACGGGCCAGTCTGGACCGTGGTGCACTCGCGGCCCGAGGCCCGCAACGCCATGGATCCGACGAGCGCCCGCGAGCTGCACGAAGCGTTCGTCGCGTTCGATCGCGACCCCTCGGCGTCGGTCGCCGTGCTCTGGGGTGAGGGCGGAGCGTTCTGCGCCGGGTTCGACCTGAAGCACGCGGCGTCGCTGTCGACGGACGACGACGGCATCTCCCGCCTGTCGTTCGGCACCGACGACGAGTATCCGCGCGGGCCGATGGGGCCGAGCCGGCTCGAACTCTCCAAGCCGGTGATCGCCGCCGTCGCCGGCCCGGCGGTGGCCGGTGGGATGGAGCTCGCGCTGTGGGCCGATATGCGTGTGATGGAACAAACGGCCTACATGGGTGTGTACTGCCGCCGCTGGGGCGTACCGCTGATCGACGGCGGCACCGTGCGCCTGCCGCGCCTCGTCGGGCAGGGACGGGCGCTCGACCTGATCCTCACAGGGCGCCAGGTGATGGCCGACGAGTGCGAACGGATCGGCCTGTGCGAGTACGTCGTGCCCGAGGGCGACGCCCGCGAACGGGCCGAACGACTCGCGCACGACATCGCCCGTTTCCCGCAGGCGTGCGTGCGCGCCGACCGACGGTCGACACGGGCGTCGTCGGGCATGGCGGTGCGCGAGGCACTGGTC
The DNA here is from genome assembly GCA_963972325.1 of uncultured Acidimicrobiaceae bacterium. Taxonomy (GTDB): domain Bacteria; phylum Actinomycetota; class Acidimicrobiia; order Acidimicrobiales; family Ilumatobacteraceae; genus Ilumatobacter. The sequence continues at coordinate 4,437 of CAXAWD010000067.1, read as the reverse complement.
CAGGAGTGGGAGGGCAGCCGCGACGTCGTGGCCGCCGAGGGCATCGAGGGTGCCCGACGCTTCGCGGACGGAGCCGGTCGGGGCGGTGACTTCACCGACCTCGGCACCGACTGACGCCGGGCCGGGCGAGACGGCGGCGGGCTCAGGGGGCGGCGGCGAGAACGCGCTCGGCGGCGTCGAACGGGTGGACGACCGCGTCGAGATCATCGTCCGGGAACTCGATCACCGGTGTCTCGGTGGCGTGGTCGCCGTCGGTGGCGGGCAGTTCGAGGGAGCTGTCCATGGGGCCTCGATACCCCGGCCGATCGGCCGTGAAACCCGGCGAACGTGTCGGTCTCGTTGCGGATCGTGATCGCGCCTCAACCGGCTCCGAGGACGTCCGCGATCGGGTCGTCGAGCATCGCGGCCAGTTCGTTGCCGGTGCCCGAGTCGGCCTCGATCACCAGGTAGGCGACGTAACCGTCCTCGAGCACGCGACCGCCGTCACGATCAGGGTTGCGATCGGCAGGGCCAGGTGTCGTGCCACGGCCTGGAGGCTCGGTGGGCAACCTCGTCGGCGACGACGGGTGCGTCGGGTTAGCGTCGGTGCCATGTCCGAGGCCCGAACCTTCCGCGTCACGATCCGGGGCCGGTTCCACGAACTGTCCGAACGAGCGAGCACCTACCTCCGGGGGGCACGAGCCGAGCACGACATCTTCGTGTCGGCGTACACGCCGGAAGGGTCGCTCACCTACGACGACCGGATCGACTTCTTCAACCTCCGGTACGAGTGCCGAGCCGACGACGAAGACTCGGCGGAGCTCGAATGCCTCGAAGAGGCCGAACGGTTCCTCGACACGATGCAGTTCGGGCACCGCGACCTGCGCGCCACCGTCACCGACCTGTCGGCGATGTGGGACTCGGCGGCTCGACGCAACGCCCGACGCTGACACCTCCGATCACGGGCGGGCGCTGCCGGCCGACCAGAATCGTCCCATGAGCGAACACCCGCTGGAGCTGTCGACCCGGATGATCGACTCGGGCGTGGTCGACACCGCACCCAACCGGGTGACCGAGGAGCTGTCCGAACTCGCCGACGGCGTCGCGCTGGTCGAGTCGTTCAGCCACGTCGTGGTCGTCGACACCGGCGACGGGCTGGTGGCATTCGACTCCAGCAGCGCCAAGACCGGCGGCCGGGTCGTCGAGTCGATGCGTCGTTGGAGCGACGCTCCGGTGCACACCCTCGTCTACACGCACGGCCACGCCGACCACGTCGGGGGCTCGCGTGACTTCGCCGCCGACGCGCAACGTCGTGGCCGCCCGCTGCCCCGAGTGGTCGGACACGAGCGCGTCGGGCCGCGGTTCGACCGGTACGCGGCCACCAACGGCTACAACCAGCGCATCAACCTGCGCCAGTTCGGTGGTGCAGCACGCGACGTCGGGGCCGACGCCGAACGACCGTTCATCGTCGACGGCACGCTGCGGCCCGACACGACCTACGACGGCCGGTTGGTCGAACGGGTCGGCGATGTCGATTTGGAGTTCAACTCGTGCCTCGGTGAGACCGACGACCACACGTGGACGTGGATCCCCGAACACAAGATGATCAGCGCCGGCGACCAGTTCATCTGGAACTTCCCCAACTGCGGCAACCCGCAGAAGGTGCAGCGCTACCCGCTCGAGTGGGCGGCGTCACTGCGTGAGATGGCAACCCGTGACGTCGAACTGTTCGTGCCGGCGCACGGCCTGCCGATCGCCGGGCAGGCCCGCATCCGGCAGTGTCTCGACACGGTGGCCTCCACGCTCGAGACCCTCGTGCAGCAGGTGGTCGACGCGATGAACGCGGGCGCCCGCCTCGACGAGATCGTGCACGAGGTCGAGGTGCCCGCAGACACGCTGGCGATCCCGTACCTGCGGCCGATGTACGACGAACCCGAGTTCGTGATCCGCAACATCTGGCGGCTGTACGGCGGTTGGTGGGACGGCAACCCGGCCCGGCTCAAGCCACCGTCCGACGGCGCGGTCGGTGTCGAGATTGCTGCGCTCGTCGGAGGGGCGGAGGTGCTGGTCGAGCGGGCGCTCGAACTGTCGGCCGGCGGCGACCACCGCATGGCGTGCCAGCTGATCGAGTACGCCGCCGCCGCCGAACCCGAATCGCACACGGTTCACGAGGCCCGCGCCACGATCTACACGTCTCGCCGCCGGGACGAGACGTCGTTGATGGCGAAGGGCATCTTCCGTTCGGCCACCGCCGACTCCGAGGGAGTGCTCACGGGCGAGACGCCCGCGGCCCGGATGGTGCTGTCGATCGGCGAAGACTGACGTCAGAGCCGGCAACCGGCGTCGAGCGCGTCATCGATGTCGAACGTGGCACACGACGGCGGACGGATCGCGAGCGCCTCGGTGAAGAACGCGTCGTCCGGTGGCCGGTAGGTGCCTGCGACCCTCAGTTCGAACCGGTCTCCGTCGCGACGCAACACCGTGATCGTCAGGCCGTGCACGGTCGCCGATTCACCGATCTCGAGCACGTGGTCGTAGCTGTCGCCCGGGCCGATCGCCTGCCGCTGGATCCGTGACGTGCTCAGTCCGCTGAGGCTCCCGTATCGCTGCTGCTGGTCGATCACGTGGAGGGCGACACCTTCGGTCGGGACGAACACGTCGTCGCCGATCGCCGGCCGGGCATCGAGCGTCAACATGCTCTCCGGATCGGACGGGTCTGTGGCGACGATCAGCTGGAGGCCGGGCCCGTTCGGTGGGTCGAGGACGTAGTTGGCGGTGCCGGACGGATGCGTGATGACCTGGCCGTCGCGCAGCCAGCCGGACGCGAGACGGTTGAACGCGAGCGTGCTGCCCGGGTCGCACGAGTAGACGACCGTGCCCACCCGGCATCTGCCGAACCCGCTGCTCATCACGTCGATCGGATTGTCGTACTCGTCACCGGGGCCGACGTAGGAGTGCGGCCAGTGGAGGGTGTGCCCCAGTTCGTGCACGATCGTGCCGGGGCTCGGGCGCACCGAGATCGTCGCTCCGCCCACCCATCCGCTTCGGCGTGACTGCTGCGGCGTGCGGTCGAACACGTCGAAGTCGATCGGGGGACTCGATGTGTAGATCGTGCCGGGGCTGGCGAACCCGCCACCCACGTGGGTGTCGTCCGCGACGAGGACGTTGGTGAACGATCCGTCGGTGCGGGCCAGGGCCTCGGTGACACAGTCGTCGGGGCCGTCGTCGCGCCCCATCTGGAACGTTCCGTTGGCGACGAATTCGATCGAGTAGGCACCGCCGGACGACGCCGCGAAGTAGGGGGCCACCTCAGCGTTGGCGAGGTCGGCGAAGTCGTGGTCGGTTTCCGAGTGTCGTTCGCTCCCGGTGTACCGCGTCGAGTCGGCCGGGATGCGGCAGATGTACACGGCCACCCGATCATGGCCGACGGCACGGTGGAGCGCCGACCGCCGGAGGTGGGTGGTGCGGATCGTCTCCGCGGACTCGCCGGCCGTTCGGCCCGGGCACGACGGCGCTGCGCTCGCCGCCGGTGGTCCGGTGAGCCAGCCCGCAACGTCGACCACGAGATGCGTGACGCCTCGCGTGAACAGGCACACGTCACCCGTCGATCCCAGTCCGGCGACGACGAGGTTCGCCACGGTGCGCCCATCGACGAAGTTGACGTTGGAGGCGGTGGACAGGTCGGACCCCTGCGGGTGGGCGGTGACGAACCCCGGCGTGGCAGAACCGGTACTGGTCACGTTGAGCACGACGGCGGTGGCATCGTCCGGGATGCCGGCCCGGTCCGCGACCGTGAGTTGCAGCGTTGCCCCGTCGATCTGGCGACCGCCGCCGAGGAAGGCCTGATCGAACGTGCTCTCGGTCGGGCGGGTGTCGAGGAGACGGCGAGGTTCGGGCAGCGGCACGAAGGAGGTGGCGGGCAACGTACCGGCGACGTCGATCACGAGATCGACGGCTCGCAGCGAGTACACGCACACGCGGCCGTCGGGATCGAGGCGGCTGAACACGAGGTTCGGTGTGGTCAGGCCCGGCTCGTAGTTGACGTTGGAGGCGACCGGCCGTTCGCTGTCGCACGGGTACACGGTGAGGAACCCGGCGTCACCGACGGTGGTGGCGGTCACGTTGAGCACCGCCGAGGTGGCATCGGGCGGCACGGTGCCGCGGCCCGCGACCTGCACGGTGTACGTGCGGTCGGCACGGCGGAGCCCGTCGCCGGCGAACCTGCCGTCGATCGTGCGTTCACCCTCACGGGTGTCGGCGAGCCGTTCGGGGGCGGCGAGCGGCTCGAAACTGCCGGTCGGGAACTCGCCGGCCGCGTCGACGACGAGGTGTGTCGACGCCAACGTGTAGATGCACACCTGGCCGTTCGGCGCCACCCGCGACAGTGCTGCCACGGCGACCACCTGGCCGGCCACGTAGTTCAGGTTGGAGGCCGTCGGCCGGTCTTGGTCGCAGGGC
>CAXAWD010000066.1:0-12185 GCA_963972325.1 uncultured Acidimicrobiaceae bacterium | reverse complement strand
GAAGTCGGAGTTGGAACACGGGTCCTGGTCCTTGTTCCACGGGCTCGCCCAGAACTCCCACCAGCCGATCCAAGCGTCCTGCAGGAACGTCTCGACGCACTTCGACGCCAACTGGCCGAACGTGAACGACGAGTTGTTCGAACCCAGCCCGATCAGCACCACGTCGATGTCGTGCGTCTGGGCCACAGCGGTCAGCTGGTCGATCTGCGACGCCACGTTGCGCCCGTTGGTGCGTGCGTACGACGGGGACGCGATGTCGTGCGGCTGTCCGCCCGAACACGCCAGGTTGAACCGCGCGTCGATGCCCGGCAGCGACGCCACCTCGATCGACGCATTGGCGGAGCGATGGCAGTAGTAGCCGCTGCTGTTGTCGCCGCTCCACCCGTTGAAGCCCTGCGCCGCGCCGTTCGGCGCGGCCACGGTCTGGTAGCTCCCGGCGCCCTCACCGCTGATGAAGCTGTCGCCCAGAGCGACGGCGGCGGTGGGCATGGTGGCCGAGGCCGGTGACGATGCGGACACGACGGCGAGCGTGCCGGCGGTCGCCAGCGCGGTGGCGATCGCGATGGCGGGGCGCAGCCGCCGCCTCGGACGATGTGGGCGTTCGGTCATGGAAATCCTCCCGGTGGTTCGACGGCCCGACGGGCCGGTGTCTGCTGGTTGTCCGGGGGGAATGCGAATCAGAATTCGCATTCGCGATGTTGCCCGTGCCGGGTCGACATGTCAAGCACTCGGGTGCGATCGGTCGCCGGATCACGGAGATCGACGTCCGATGGTTCGCACCGAGCGGCGATCCGGAAGGATGGGAGCATGAGTGACGACACGATTCCCGCCACCGGACACGAACTCCGATCGACCGTCGCCGACGACGGCCGAGTCACGCTCGCGATGCGCGAGTTCGACATCGCCGAACCGGGTCCCGACGAGGTCGTCGTGCGCATCGAGGCCTCACCGATCAACCCGTCCGACCTCGGCATGCTGTTCGCCGGCGCCGACCTCGGTTCGGCGGAGTCGACCGGCACTGCCGAGCTGCCGGCCGTGTCGGCGCCGCTGTCTGATGCCGCACTCGCGGCCCAGCGGGCGCGACTCGGCAAGGCGATGTACGTCGGCAACGAAGGCGGCGGCACCGTGGTGGCCGCCGGATCGTCAGACGCGGCCCAGGCACTGCTCGGCAAGGTCGTCGGGTTCCTGTCGGGGAACGCCTACGCCACGTACCGCACCGTCAACGCCGCCAGCTGCCTCGCCATGCACGACGGCACCACCGGTGAGCAGGCGGCCGCGTGCTTCGTCAACCCGCTGACCGCGCTCGGCATGGTCGAGACGATGCGGGCCGAAGGCCACACGGCACTCGTCCACACCGTCGGCGCCTCCAACCTCGGCCAGATGCTCAACCGCATCTGTCTCGACGACGGCGTGGGCCTGGTCAACATCGTCCGGAAGCCCGAGCAGGCCGAGCTGCTCCGTGCGGCCGGTGCCGAACACGTCGTCGACTCCAGCAGCGACACGTTCCGCGACGACCTCACCGACGCGCTGCGCGTCACCGGTGCCACCATCGCGTTCGACGCGATCGGCGGCGGCGACATGGCCGGCACCCTCCTGTCGGCCATGGAACGTGTCGCGAGCGAAGGCGACGAGTTCAGTCGCTACGGCTCGAACGTGCACAAGCAGGTCTACATCTACGGCGGCCTCGACCGCGGCCCGACCGTGCTCAACCGGAACTTCGGAATGAAGTGGGGCGTCGGAGGCTGGTTGCTCACGCCGTTCCTGATGGAGCTCGGCCCCGAGGGCGCCGAACGCCTCCGCAAGCGTGTGGCCGACGAGATCACCACCACGTTCGCCAGCACGTACGGCATGAAGGTCACCCTGCCCGAAGCGGTCGATCCCGAGATCGTCGAGCGCTACGGCCGGATGGCAACCGGCGACAAGGCACTGGTCACGCCACACGGCTGACGCCACTCCTGACGTCACTCCTGACGTTCCTCGTCAGGCGTCCCGTGGTTCGAGCACGACCACCGCGGTCTCGCTCGGGCGGCGAGCTGCATAGCCGTCCAGGCCCTGGTCGAGTTCACGCCAGCGATCCCACCAGCGGTCGCGCTCGGTGCCCTCGGCGCGCCGTCCCACCACGGGTACGGTCACTCCGCCCGTCATCGCGAGCGTCGCCTCGGGGTGCGCCTGCAGGTTGAGCCACCAGGCCGGTTCGGGCGCGCCCCAACCGTTCATCGCCATCGTCACGATCCGACCGTCGTCTTCGAAGTAGCCGATCATCACGCCGCGCTCGAGCCCACTTCGGCGCCCGGTCGTCGTCAGGAACGCCAGCCCGTACCGATCCGGTCGCGAGGATCGCAGGCCCCATCGGCCGCGACTCCATCGGTACATCGCCCGGTGGATCTTCCAGGCCGTGCGGATGACCCAGCGGGGTGGGAGGAAACCGCTGCTCGGGGTGTCGGTGTCGGAGGACATGGCTCCACGGTACGAGTCCGTCGGACCGCGGTCACCGGCCATTCGGCCGGTCCGTCATCCACCGAACGGGCGATGGCCCGAGCGGCGCCGGATCACGAAGCCCGGCGCTGCTGCGTGCAGTACAGGCGCGAATCGAGCAGGCCCTCGGCCCGGAGATCGGACGGGTACCCCGGGTCGGAGGTCATGTCGAAGAACGCCTGCACGTTCGGATACTCGACCAGCAGGATCTCGTCCCAGTGGTCGGGTCCGATCACCGTGGCCATGCCGTCACCCAGGTAGCGCAGCGTGGCGCTGGCCTTCGCCAGGAACGGCGTGGCCGCGGCGGCGTAGCGCTCGTACTGCGCCGCGCCGCCGTCGGGTCGGAATCGCAGCAGGTTGAGCATCACCACCGGGCCATCGAGGTCGAGTTCGCGCAGGGCAGCGATGTTCTCGGCGGACGGGTTGATGTAGCTCTCGGCCATGCCCGCAGTCTGACAGGCGGCGCGGGTCGCAGCCCGTCAGGACGGCGCGGTCACGACTTCCTCGAGCTGGTCGAGCTGCTGCCGGTAACCCCACTTCATGCCGAATGCGGCCATCTTCGCCTTGGGACCGATCTCGGTGATCGAGACACGCAGCACCACCCTGGTCGTGCCGTCGACTTCGGTCAACGTCACGTCGTTGCGATGACGGATCGTCGAGCCGTGCTCTTCGCCGTCGGTCCACGACCGGGCGTCGTAGACGAGATGGTGAGGCGCCTCGATGGTCACGAACGTCCCGACCATCGGCCATCGTGTCCCTTGGTACTTGCCCATCTGCTCGCCGGCTTCGGTGACGACTCGGATCTCCCCTCCGACTCGGAGATCGATCTCGCATTCGGGGACGAGCGTATTGTCGGGGCCCCACCACGCTCGGAGCATGTCGGCCCGAGTCCACGCCTGCCACACCGTGCCGATCGGAGCGGAGTACGACCGTTCGAACAGCAGTTCCTTCTTGCGACGCAACGGGTGGAAGGTCATGACGTCGGGGCCGACATGGTGGCCGTCTCGATGATCGAGGCGATCCGTGCCTCGGCGGCGTCGTCGAGCCCGGTGAGGAACCACGCCGAGGGCAAGAGGTGTTCGGGGCCGTCGACGTCGGGAACGAGGTTGGCCTTCTCGGTGAGCCCCAGGGTGACGTATCGGTCGTCGTCGACCCGGAAGAAGCAGACGACCGGTTTGCTCTTGGCCGGCGCATAGCCGGGCATCCCGTACCAGAGTCGTGGTTTCAGGTCGGGAGCGGCGTGCATGATGACGTCGTGCAGCCGCTCGGCGACGTCCCTGAATGCCGGCAGCGCCGCGATCTTGTCGCGCACGGCGGCCTCGTCATCGTTCTGTGCCATCAACTGGTCCTTTCGTGTCGAGCGTGTCGAGGTACTGGCCGAGTGAGTCGAGGCGGGTGTCCCACCGTTGCTCGAACGACCCCACCCAGTCGGCGATCTCGTCGAACGCGTCGGGTTCGAGGTGGTAGATCCGCCGCCGAGCGGCCGCCTCCACGGCGACGATCCCGGCATCGCTCAACACCCGGAGATGCTTGGAGACCTGCGGTTGCCGGATTCCCAGCGCGGCGGCGATGTCTCCGACGGAGGAGGGCCCCGATCGGAGCAGCTCGACGATCCGGAACCGACTCGGCTCGCCGAGAGCGCCGAATGTCGCAGCCATCATGCGACCGACGGTACCGACGGCACGTATTCCCGTCAAGGAATATGTTCGGGTGTCTGCCTCGGCAGTGGTTGCTCAGACCAGATGGACCGTGCGACTGCCGGCCTCGCTGCCGACCAGCGCGCCGATCACCCATGTCTCCTCGGCGATGCGCTCCTGTACCTCGTCGGCATCGTCCGGGGAGCACACCACCACCATCCCGATGCCCATGTTGAGCATCCGGTGCAGCTCGTGGGTGTCGACCCCGCTCGCCAACTCGGCGATCAGCTCGAACAACGGCCCGCGCGGCCACGAACCGAGCGCGATCTCCGCGTCGACACCGTCGGGCAGCACGCGCGGCAGGTTCTCGGGCAGCCCGCCCCCGGTGATGTGCGCGAGCGCCTTGACCCGGCCACCGGCGAGCGCCTGTTCGAGCACCGGCAGGTACGACCGGTGCGGCTCGAGCAGCGCGTCGCCCAGCGTGCACTCGAAGCCCGGCGGAGTGGCGTCCATCGGCACCCAGTCGAACAGTTTCCGGAGGAACGAGAACCCGTTGGTGTGCGGACCGCTCGACGCCACACCGATCAACACGTCGCCCGGCGCCACGTCGTCGCGGGGGAGCAGCTCACCGCGCTCGGCGATGCCCACGAGCGTGCCGGCCACGTCGAACGAGCCCTCGGTGTAGACGCCTGGCATCTCGGCCGTCTCCCCGCCGAGCAGCACACACCCCGACGCCTCGCACGCCTCGGCCATGCCGGTGACCACATCGGCGACCACCTCCGCGTCGAGCGTGCTCGCCGCGATGTAGTCGAGAAAGAACAGCGGCTTCGCCGATTGCACCAGCACGTCGTCGATGCAGTGGTTGACGATGTCCATCCCGACGCCGCGAACCTTGCCCAGCCGGGCCGCCAGCTCGACCTTGGTGCCGACCCCGTCGGCTGAGGCGACGAGCACCGGGTCGGTCATCTCGAGGATCCGACGAGCGGACAGCACCCCGCCGAAACTGCCGACGCCGCGCAGCACGTCGTCGCCGAGGGTGCGCTCGACGGCGCCGGTCATCCGCTCGACGGCCCGCGTGCCTTCGTCGATGTCGACGCCGGTGTCGGCGTACGACGTGAGCAGCGCACCGGGCGCCCGCCAGCCGATGTCGCGGCGCACGTGCATGTTCGAGAACGACACGCCGTCCATACCCCGATACGCGGCGGCGCGAGCCGCCGCGAGGTCGGTGCCCACGCCGGTCACGGCGAGCACACGCCCGCCCGAGGTCTTGCCGTCGGTGACGCCGGCGGGGAACAGGATCGCGTCGGGCTCGGTGGTCGAGCGGTTGGCCCACTCGGTCGTGGAGAATCCGTCGAGCGTGATCGTGCTGCCCGTGTTGGGGCTCTCCGGGTAGCCGGGAGCGGCGGCGACGACGGTGCACGCAGCGCCGTCGCGAACGGCCACGTCGCGCCCGCCGACACCGCCGGTGGTGCAGGCCAGCAGCAGGTCGGCCAGATCGGACTCGACCAGCGGGAGCACCGCCTGCGTCTCGGGGTCGCCGAACCGACAGTTGTACTCGATCAGTCGCGGACCGTCGGGCGTCAGCATCAGACCGGCGTACAGCACGCCCACGTACGGCGTGCCCGACGACGCGTAGTAGTCGATGATCGGCTGCACGAACGTCGTCACGAGTTCATCGGCCGACTCCGAGATCGGCGCCGGGGCGTATGCACCCATGCCGCCGGTGTTCGGCCCGGTGTCGCCCTCACCGACCCGCTTGTGGTCCTGAGCGATCGGCAAGGCGACCGCGGTGGCCCCGTCGCACAGGGCCAGGAGCGAACACTCGGGACCGGCCAGCAACTCTTCGAGCACGAACGGGCCGAGCAGCGCCGTGCTCCGGATCGCGGCCTCGGTCTCGTCGTCGTTCGACGGGACGATCACGCCCTTGCCGGCGGCGAGACCGTCCAGCTTCACCACGACCGGCCGGCCGAACTCTCGCCACCAGGCGATCGCCCCGACGTCGTCGTTCTCCTCGAATCGTTCGTACCGCGGGCCCGGCACACCGAGGCCGTCGGCCAACTGGCGACTGAACCCCTTCGACGACTCGATCCGGGCCTGCTTGGACGTGGGTCCGAAGCACGGGATCTTCCGGAACGCACATTCGTCGGCGATGCCGGCGACCAGCACCGATTCGGGCCCGGGGATCACCAGGTCGACGTCGTCGGCGGTGATCTCGCCGAGTTCGTCGGCCAATGTGACCGTGTGACCGTGCTGTTCGCACGCCCAGGCGATCGCATGCTCACGCCCACCGCTGCCGATCACGAGGACGCGCATCAGGCGATCGCCCCCTCGAACGACAGCTTCGCCTGCGCCTCGCCGACCTCGAGCGGGTAGTCGCCGGTGAAGCACGCATTGCAGTACCCGTCGGCGTCGGCGCCGACGGCGCGCATCATGCCGTCGAGCGACAGGAACGCCAGGCTGTCGGCACCGATGTGCTCACGGATCTCGTCGACCGTGCGGTGCGACGCCATCAGGTCGCCGTCGTGCCCCATGTCGACCCCGAAGTGGCAGGCGTGCGTGATCGGTGGGCACGTGATGCGCATGTGCACCTCGGTCGCACCGGCATCGCGCAGCATCTTGACCAACGGCCCTGCGGTCGTGCCGCGCACCAGCGAGTCGTCGATCATCAGCACACGCTTGCCGCACAGGTTCTCGCTCAGCGCGTTGAACTTCAACGCCACGCCCCGTTCGCGCATCGACTGGGTCGGTTCGATGAACGTGCGACCGATGTAGCGGTTCTTGATCAGGCCGTCGTTGTGCGGGATGCCGCTCTCGGACGAGTACCCGATCGCGGCAGGGATCGAGGAGTCGGGTACCGGGATCACCACGTCGGCATCGATACCGCTCTCGCGGGCGAGTTCGACACCGAGGCGCTGGCGGACGTGGTGCACGTTCTGGCCGTCCCACACCGAGTCCGGCCGGGAGAAGTACACGAACTCGAACGTGCACCGCGCGCTGCGCGTCGCCGGGGCGAGCGCCTGGTGGCGCACGATCTCGGCCCCGCGCAGCGTGATGATCTCGCCGGGCTCCACCTCGCTGACCTCGGTGCAACCGAGCGTGGCCAATGCACACGTTTCGCTCGCGACCGCGTGGCCGCCATGTGGCAGGCGTCCGACCGACAGCGGCCGGAACCCCCATGGATCTCGCACCGCGATCACCTCGTCGGCGGCGAGCAACACCAGCGAGAACGCACCCTTCCAGGCCGGCAGCGTGCGCTCGAGACGCTCCTGCCAGGTGCGGCCACCGGCGGCGGCGAGCATCAAGGCGATCACCTCGGTGTCGCTGGTGGCCGTCAGCCCGAAACCGCGGTGCAACAGTTCGTCGCGCAGGTTGTTCGCGTTGACGATGTTGCCGTTGTGCGCCACGGCGAGGGGGCCGTGCATCGTCTCGACCAGGAACGGCTGGATGTTGCGCTGGGCGTTGGAGCCGGTGGTGGAGTACCGGGTGTGCCCGATCGAGTGGTAGCCGGTGAGCGGTGCCATCGCCTCGGGGGTGAACACGTTGGCAACGAGCCCCTCGTCCTTGTGCACGCGGGCGCGCTGGCCGTCGCTGACCGCGATGCCGGCGGCCTCCTGTCCCCGGTGCTGGAGCGCGAACAGGCCGAAGAACGTCAGCTCCGCCACACCATCGCCGTGCGGGGTGGAGATGCCCATCACGCCGCACTCCTCCTCGGGATGGTCGTCGATGGCGACGGGGGTCGCGTTCACAGCAGACCTGCTTTCGTGAGGTTGTCGATCAGCCGGTCGGCGATCGGATAGGCGCCCGGCTGGAACGTGGTTCCGGTCAGACGCTCGTAGGCGACGATGTAGCGGCCCGTGGTGGCCGACCAGACCTCACCGGGCACTTCGGGCACGGGGCCGTCGCCCTTGTACCCGATGTCGGCGAACGCCCGCCGCACGACTTCCTTGTCGAGGCTCTCGGGCTCGTCGCCGTCGACCAGGCGTTGCTCGTACGAGTCGGCCACCCACCAGCGGGACGAATCGGGCGTGTGCACCTCGTCGATCAGGATCAGTTCGTCGTCGGCGGTCAGGCCGAACTCGTACTTGGTGTCGGCCAGGATCAACCCGGCCTCCGCGCCGAGTTCGACGCCACGCCCGAAGATGTCGAGCGCGGCCGCCATCACCCGCTCCCACAACTCGGGTTCGAGCAACCCGCGTTCGGTGACCTCGGCGCACGACAGCGGTTCGTCGTGCCCGCCCTGCTCGGCCTTGGTGGTCGGCGTGACGATGTGGCGGGGGAGCGGCGTGTTCTTGACGAGCCCGTCGGGCAGGTCGTAGCCGTACATCGAACGGGCACCCGACTCGTACATGCCCCACAGCGACGTGTCGGTCACACCGGTGATGTGGCCGCGCACGACCACCTCGACCGGCAACGGCCGGGCCTCACGCGCCAGGAGCGCGTTCGGGTCGGGCACCGAGATCACGTGGTTCGGCACGATGTCGGCCGTTCGTTCGAACCACCACGCCGACAGCTGGTTGAGCACCTGCCCCTTGTACGGCACCCCGGCGAGGACCCGGTCGAATGCCGACAGCCGATCGGTGGTGACGATCAGGCGTTGCCCGTCGCCCGCCGCCCACGATGCCCGCACCTTGCCGTCGCGGCGGTCGGGGAGCGGCAGGTCGACGTCCATGAACGGTTCGAACAGACTGGTGCGCACGGGTCTCACATCTCCTTGGCGGCGTTCACGCCGCCGCGGAACAGCGCCAGACCGAGGTGCTCGAGCCCGGCGCCGCGCAGATGGTGTGGGTGCTGGCGACCGACGACGAAGTTCTCCGGGTGCGGCATCAGGCCGAGCACGTTGCCGGCCGCGTTGCACACGCCGGCGATGTCGGCGACCGACCCGTTGGGGTTCGTGCTGCGGTACCGCAGCGCGACCTGGCCGGCCTCGGTGAGCGCGTCGGGATCGGGATGCACATAGCGACCCTCCCCGTGGGCGATCGGGCAGTGGAGCGGATCGTCCAGCCCCGCGGTCCACAGGCACCGCGACTTCGGTTGCGGGTCGAGCACGACCCAGCGGCAGTCGAACCGACCGTGGCTGTTGTGGCCCAAGGCGCCCGGCAGCAGTTTCGATCGCGTCAGGACCTGGAAGCCGTTGCAGACCCCGATCAGCGGTCGGCCGGTGGCGACGAACTCGCGCATCTCGTCACCGATCGCGGTCATCAGGTCGAGGGCCAGCATGCGACCGGCGCCGAGCGCGTCGCCGTACGAGAAACCGCCGGCGATGCCGACCAACTGGGCCGACTTCAGGAGTTTGGGACGTGCGATCAACTCGTCGACCAGCACCGTGCGCGGCGCAGCACCGGCGAGTTGGAACGCGAGCGCGAGATCGCGGTCGCGGTTGGTGCCGGGGCCGGCGACGACGAGGGCGGTGGGGGCGGTCATGCGTCGTCTCCGATCGGACCCGGGAACGAGATCCGGTTGAACGCGTCGGCGAGCGTGTCGATCGGGATCGGGTCGACGCCGGGCAGTCGGAGCTCTTGCTCCTCCACGACGCGACCGAGCACGTGCACCGGCTCGTGCATCATGTCGGTGAACCGGTCGACGTCGTCTTCGGAGACCTCGACGACCAGCCGACTCTGTGACTCGGCGAATAGGCTCGCCGCGAGCAGGTCGTGCGGCAGGTCGGTGATCTCGGCACCCAACCGGCCGGCGATGCACATCTCCGCGAGCGTGACCGCCAGGCCACCGTCGCTGATGTCGTGACACGACCGCACCAATCCGTCGTTGATCGCCTGGTGCAGGTGGCGGTAGCGGCTCGGCGCGTCGGGGTCGGGCGCCGGGGCGCTGCCGACGTTGGCCGGCTCGTCGAACACCAGGTCGAGGTGGCTCCCGGCGAACTCGCGGCTCGTCGTGCCGAGTTGGATCAGCACGTTGCCGGCCTGCGCCAGCATCGGCGTGACGCACCGGTCGGCGTCGGGCACGTGGGCGACCGCGGTGATCACCAGCGTCGGCGGTACCGAGTGGCGATGGCCGTCGGCGCCCGTGTATTCGTTGTTGAGGGAGTCCTTGCCCGACACGAACGGAGCCCGATACGCCATCGCGGCGGCGCAGCAACCGTCGACCGCCGCGACCAGTTCACCCAGCGTCGACGCACGGCGTGGATCGCCCCACGAGAAGTTGTCGAGCAGCGCGACGCGGTCGGGGTCGGCACCGACGGCCACGACGTTGCGCATCGCCTCGTCGACCGCTCCGTAGGCCATCGCCTCGGGGTCGTGCAGACCGTGCCAGGGGTTCATCCCGATGCCGATCGCGAACCCGGCGGTCGCGGTGGGGTCGGCGATCACGACGCCGTCGGCGGGTGCATCGGACAGACGCCCGACGAGCGGTCGGACCGCGGTTGCGCCGAGGATCTCGTGGTCGTACCGATGGATCGTGCGGAACTTGGAGGCGATGTTGCGGTGCGACAGCAGTCGGAGCAACGCGTCGCGGTGATCGGACACCTCGCGGTTGACGTACTCGCCGCGTCGGGGGCTCGGTATCTCGGCGACCATCTCGCGCTGTGGCCGCCCGTCGTGCAGGAAGTCGGTGGTCATCTGCAGCACCTCGGTGCCGCCGCTGCGCACCGTGAGTATTCCGTCGCCGGTGAACCGGCCGATGTCGGTCATCTCCACGCCGTGCTTGCGGCACCGTTCGGTCAGCTCGTCGAGCTTGCCGGGCGGCACCGCGATCACCATGCGTTCCTGCGCCTCCGACAGCCAGATCTCCCACGGTTCGAGACCGGCGTACTTCAGTGGCACCAGGTCGAGGTCGACGTCGGCGCCGACCCCCTCGGCCATCTCGCCGACCGCCGACGACAAGCCCCCGGCACCGCAGTCGGTGATGGCCGAATACAGGTGCTCGGCGCCGACGAGCACGTCGATCAACAGCTTCTCGACGATCGGGTCGCCGATCTGGACCGATGCGCCCGCGACCTCGCCCGTGGTCGCGTCCATCGTCAGCGAGCTGAACGTCGCACCCCGAATGCCGTCGCGGCCCGTTCGCCCGCCCAGGAGGATCACCCGGTCGTCGCGATGCGGGCCACGGTCGGGCTGCCAACCGTTCGCAGCCCCGATGCATCCGGCGAACACCAGCGGGTTGGTGGTGTAGCCCGGGTCGTACACGATGGCACCGGCCACCGTGGGGAGGCCGATCTTGTTGCCGTAGTCGGCCACCCCGGCGATGACGCCCTCCCGGATGCGGAGTGGGTGCAGCGCTCCGTCGGGCACGTCTTCGAGGCGTGTCTCGGGTGGCCCGAAACACAGCACGTCGGTGATCGCGATCGGGCGGTGGCCGATGCCGAGCACGTCGCGGATCACGCCCCCGACGCCGGTGTTGGCGCCACCGAACGGCTCGACCGCCGACGGGTGGTTGTGCGTTTCCGCCTTGAGCGCCAGCGTCGTGTCGCCCTCGAAGCCGATGATGCCGGCGTTGCCGACGAACGCCGACTTCACGAACGGTGCCGCGATCGAATCGGTGGTTTCGCGCAGCATCGCGATCAGCGGCGAGCGGTCTTCGCCGTCGTCGGTGGTGATGAGCGCCCGGAACGTCTTGTGGGCGCAGTGCTCACTCCACGTCTGGGCGAGCGTCTCCAGTTCGATGTCGGTCGGCTCGCGACCCTGTTCGGCGTAGTACGCCTGGATGACCAGGAGTTCCTCGGGGTCGAGCGCCAGCGCCCGCTGCCGACCGATGTCGACGAGTTCCTCCTGGGAACGTCCGGCGATCTCGACCGTCTCGGGGGTGCCGACGGCGTGTGCCTGCGGATGGAAGTTCGGCTCGATGCACCCGTGTTCCCATCGCTCGATCACCGGGTTGGCGACGAGCCGCTTGATGAGACCCTCGCGTCGGGTGGGATCGACCTTGGGGCCGAACTCGACCCGACGGCCGGTGGCGGCGCCGGTGACGGCGAAACCGAGACGTTCGCAGGCCTGCAACAGCGTGTGGGCGGCGTTGTCGGTGACGCCCGGGAGGAATGCGATCTCGGTGCCGTCGGTGGACGGCTCGCTCCACGAACCCTTCTGGAGCAGCGGGTCGACGAGGAATCCGTGCAGCCGGTTG
>CAXAWD010000065.1:0-12195 GCA_963972325.1 uncultured Acidimicrobiaceae bacterium | reverse complement strand
GATCACGCGTGAGGAGATCTTCGGCCCGGTGGCCCCGATCATCGGTGTCGGTGAACGTGATGATCGGGGCCACCGGGCCGAAGATCTCCTCACGCGTGATCGGTGAACCGGGCGCCACGTCGGCGAGCACGGTCGGCGCATAGAAGCTGCCGGGACGGTCGAGGCGGGTCCCCCCGACCGCGATCGTGGCACCGGCGGCGACCGCGTCGTCGACCAGGCCGGCGACCTTGTCGACGGCGTCGTCGTGGATCAGCGGGCCGCAGTCGACGCCGTCGCCCAACCCCTCCCCGACGGTCAGGTCGCCCATCGCCGCCGCGAACTTCTCGGTGAACTCGGCGGCGACGTCGGCGTGCACGAAGAACCGGTTGGCGGCCGTGCAGGTCTCGGCGGAGTGGCGCATCTTGGCGACCATCGCCCCCTCGACCGCGGCGTCGATGTCGGCGTCCTCGAACACGATGAACGGAGCGTTGCCACCCAACTCCATCACGGTCTTGAGCACACGGTCGGCGGCGCGCTTCAGCAATCGCTGCCCGGTCGCGGTCGAACCGGTGAACGAGACCATGCGGGTGGCCGGGTGGTCGACCGCGGCGTCGAACCAGTCGCCGGAACTCTCGGCGACCGTGACGTTGACGAGACCGCCCGGCACCCCGGCCTCGGTGAGCAGCTCGGCGATGCGGAGCGCGGTCAGCGGCGTCTCCGACGGCGGCTTGATGACCACACCGTTGCCGGCTGCGAGCGCCGGAGCGAGCTTGCGGGTGATCATCGCCGCCGGGAAATTCCACGGTGTGACGATCACGACGACTCCGACCGGTGGGTGGTGCACGATGATCCAGTTCGCACCGGCCGGGGCGGTCGACAGCGAGCCGCGGATGCGGACCGCCTCCTCGGAGTTCCAGCGGAAGAACTCGGCCGCGTAGGCGACCTCACCGCGGGCGTCGGCGAGGGGTTTTCCCTCTTCGGTCACGATCAGCTCGGCCAGTTCGTCCTGGTGCTCCATCATGAGCTCCCAGCACCGCCGGAGGATCTCGGCCTTCTCGCGCGGGGCGACGTCGGCCCAGGTCTGCTGCGCCACGTGGGCGGCCTCGCAGGCGGCGGTGGCGTCGTCGGTGCTCGCGGCCGCGACGTCGGCGATGCGCTCACCCGTGGCCGGGTTGGTGACGGCGACGGTGGCACCGGTCGACCCGTCGCGCCACTCGCCGTCGATGAACAGTTGCGTCTGCATGCCGTACTCCTACTCGCTGGTCAGGTGAAGTGTCAGGTGAAGTCGAGGGTGATCAGGCCGAGGTCGCCGAAGTCGGCCTCGATGTGATCGCCGGCCCGGCAGTCGATCGGCCGGGTGAACGAACCGGCCAGGATCGTCTCGCCGGCGTCCAGCGGGATGCCGAGGCGTTGGAGACGGTTGGCCAACCAGACGATGCCCATCACCGGATCGTTCAAAACGCCCGCGCCGAGGCCGGTCTCCTCGACCACGCCGTTCCGTGAACAGATCGCGCCGGCCCAGCGCAGCCGACCGGCACGTGCGTCTTCCACCGACACGGTGCGGTCACCGACGACGATGCCGGCGTCTGCCGCATTGTCGGCGATCGTGTCGACGACGGTGCGCCGCCGCCCGTCGTCGGGGTGGACCCGGTACGAGCGGGCGTCGATCAATTCGAGTGCGGGTGCGACGTGTTGGGTCGCCGCGTAGACGTCGTCGGGCGTCAGGTCGCGGCCGCGGTCGTGCGGAACGAGCGGCGAGTGCAGCACGAACGCGAACTCGACTTCGATCTTCGGGTCGAGGTAGTCCGCCGCCGCCAGGGTCGCTCCCGACGGCACGAACATGTCGTCGAGCAGCGCGCCGAAGTCGGGTTCGTCGATCTGCATCGCCTGCTGCATCGCGCGGCTGGTCAACCCGATCTTGTGTCCGCGGATCTCGGCACCGTCGGCGACCTGCTGCTCGATCCACGCGGCCTGGATCGCGTAGGCGTCGTCCAGGGTCGCATCGGGATGGTGTCGGGTGACCGGCTCGATCGGTACGGCCGTGCGCCGGGCGCGCTCGTGATCGGCGGCGATCGCCGCGATCCGGCCGGGCGCGAGCGTGACCGCCATCAGAGCTTGCCCAGCTTCGGGATCGTGTGCGTCCCGTACGCGACCGAGATGTTCTTGGTCTCCATGTAGAACTCGAACGAGTACTCGGGGCCGCCGTCTCGGCCGATGCCGCTCGCCTTGGTACCCCCGAACGGCGTCGGCAGGTGGCGGACGTTCTGGCTGTTGACCCAGATCATGCCGGCGTCGAGGTCGCGGGCGACCCGGTGGGCCCGACCGGTGTCGCCGGTCCACAGGTAGCCGGCGAGGCCGTAGTCGATGTCGTTGGCGATCGTGACCGCGTCGGCTTCGTCGGTGAACGGGATGACGGTGAGCGCCGGCCCGAAGATCTCCTCCTGGGCGATGCGCATGTCGTTGGTCGCGTTCGTGAAGAGCACCGGGTCGACGTAGTTGCCCGCTGGGTCGACCGGGCCGCCGCCGCCCACGAGCACCGTCGCTCCGTCCTGTTCGGCCGTGGCGGAGTAGCTGCGGACCTTCTCGCAATGCCGGGGGTGGATCAGCGGCCCGATCTCGGTGGTCGGGTCGAGCGGGTGCCCGACCCGCAGCGTCCGGACGCGTTCGCTCAGCGCGGCGACGAACTCGTCGTGGATCGTCGACTGCACCAGCAGGCGACTCGACGACGTGCACCGTTCCCCGTTGAGGCTGTAGATCATGAACACCACGGCGTCGAGTGCCCGCTCGAGGTCGGCGTCGTCGAACACGATCACCGGGTTCTTGCCGCCGAGTTCGAAGTGCACCCGCTTGAGGGTGGGCGCGCCCTGCGCCTGGATCATCGAGCCGGTGGCCGACTCGCCGACGAACGCGATCGCACGGATCAGCGGGTGCTCGGTCAGGGACTTGCCGGCGGTCTCGCCGAGGCCGTGCACCGTGTTGAGCACACCGGCGGGGAGACCGGCCTCGTGGGCGATCTCGGCCAGCATCGCCGCCGTGTACGGGCTCCACTCGGCCGGCTTGTGCACCACGGTGCACCCGGCGGCGAGCGCCGGGGCGATCTTCCAGGTCGACAGCATGAACGGCGTGTTCCACGGTGTGATGACGCCGACCGGGCCGATCGGCGACCGGCTGGAGACGTTGACGTGGTGTTCGTCGGGCATCGACCGGCCGTTGCCGGCGTCGGGTGCGTGGTCGGCGAAGAACCGGAAGTTCTCGGCGCCACGGACCGCGGCGGCCGACATGAACCGGATCGTCTGGCCGGTGTCGACGCACTCGACGGCGGCGATCGCGTCGGCCCGCTCCTCGATCAGGTCGGCGACCCGGTGGAGGATCCGCTTGCGCTCCTTGCCCGAGCGGCCCGACCAGTCGGCGAACGCATCGTGCGCGGCCTGCGCTGCGGCGTCGATGTCGGCGGCGTCGCCCGACGCGACCGTGCCGAGCAGCGCCGAGTCGACCGGCGAGTGGTTGTCGAACGTGTCACCCGACGTGCTCGCGACGTGCGTGCCGTCGATGAAGTGCAGGAGCGGCGCCGAGCGGAACCGTTCGAGTTCCTCGCCGGCGATCGCGGTGTACTCGTCGAACGTCTTGGTGGCGGCCATCAGGGCTCCTCGGTGGCGGTCGGCGCGGTGGTGCCCGCGGTTCGTTCACGGACGAGCTCGCGGAGGTGGTTGCGGTTGATACGTCGCGTCGGGTCGATCTCCTGGTACTCGAGGCTCAGCATCATCGTGCGACCGGCATCGCCGACGGTGGTGTCGAGCGCGGACATCAGCGCATCGAGGAACCGCTGCTGGTCGTCGTGGCTGCGGCCCGCGCCGAGGCGGGCGGTGACGGCGACGAACGCGTTGTCGGGGTGACGGTCGGCGACCGCGTAGTGATCACGACGAACGGCTCGGGTGCGGAGCGCGTCGAGCGCGGCGACACCGGTGGCGAGCGCCGCGTCGTGGAGCGCACCGACGAGGTGATCGATGTCGACGTGGTCGGCGACGTTGGCCGAGTACTCGATGGTCAGATGCGGCATTGCGTTCCATTATCTAACATGTTAAGTATGGACGCAACATGCGTTTGCTGAGTTACTCCCACGACGGTCGAGCGGCGTACGGGGCCGTCGTCGACGACGGGGTCGTCGACCTGACCTCGCGCATCGACGGCGTCCGCGACCTGTCGGACCTCCTGCGTCAGCAACGCCTCGACGAGGCGAGCGACGCGGTCGCCCACGCCGCGGCCGACCTGGCGGTGGACGACGTCACCTACGAGCGGACGCTGCCGAGCCCCGGCAAGATCTTCTGCATCGGCGTCAACTACGGCGGCCGCAACGCCGAGTACCGCGACGGCCAGGACGCGCTCACCAAACCGAGTGTGTTCGTCCGCTTCCCCGCCTCCTTCACCGGACACGAACAGGATCTCGTGCGGCCGCCCGAGAGCGACCAACTCGACTACGAAGGCGAGATCGTCGCGGTGATCGGACGCGGCGGACGACGGATCCCGCGCGAGCGGGCCCGCGAGCACATCGCCGGGCTCACACTCGGCAACGAGGGCACGATCCGCGACTGGGTCCGCCACGCCAAGTTCAACGTGACCCAGGGCAAGAACTGGGAGTCGTCCGGCGCGATCGGGCCGTGGATGACCACCCTGGACGAGATCGGCGACTTCGAGACGCTGCACCTGACCACCCACGTCAACGGAGAACTCCGACAGGACGACACCCCCGCCACGATGGCGTACCCCATCGAGTTCCAGATCGAGTACCTCTCCACGTTCTGCACGCTCGAACCGGGCGACATCATCTTCACCGGCACACCCACCGGCGCCGGCGCCCGATTCGACCCGCCCCGCTTCCTCGAGCCCGGCGACGTGGTCGAGGTGCACGTGCCCGAACTCGGCACGCTCCGCAACGGGGTCCGCGATGAGTGACACGGGGCCCGCGCCGGTCGCGGAGACCGGTCTCCGGAGTTTCGACGAGTCGTTGCCGATGGCACTGCTGCGAGCCCGCGAGGCGATCATGCGCCGGTTCCGGCCGATCCTCGGCGACCACGACGTGACCGAACAGCAGTGGCGTGTGCTGCGGGCGCTCGACGACGCCGACGAACCGATCTCCGTCGGCGACGTGGCCGAGCGCACGTTCCTGCTCGGCCCGAGCCTGTCGCGGATGCTGGTGGCCCTCGACGAGCGCGGGCTGATCACCCGCTCGACCGACCGCGCCGACGCCCGGCGGTCGCAGGTCGCGATCAGCCCGGCCGGGCGGCGCCTCGTCGCCGCGATCGCACCGCACAGCGAAGCGACCTACGCCGAGATCGAGACCCAGGTCGGCCCCGACGACCTCCGCGTGCTGTACGACCTGCTCCGCCGCACCGCCGACATCGAGAAGACGCCGTGACCTCGCCGAACACCTACCACCGAGCACCCGACTCGATCGCCGCGGCACCCACCGGCTGCCCGGTGCACCACACCTGGTCGCCGCTCGACGCCGACTACCTCGCCGACCCGTACCCGATCGCGACCGCGCTGCGCGAGGAGCATCCGGTGTTCTACTCCGAACGGCTCGGCCACGTGGTCGTGACCCGCATGGCCGACATCCAGCACGTGTTCATGCACCCCGACGTGTTCGCCTCCACCAACGTGCAGGACCCGGTGTTCCCTCTCGCCCCCGAGGCCGCGACCGTGCTGGGCGCACCCGACTTCGACCCCGTCGCCGTGATGTCGAACCGGCCCGAACCAGACCACGCCCGCATCCGGGTCTACACCCGCGGCGGCTTCTCCAACCGCCGCCTCAAGACGCTCGAGTCGTACATGCGCGACCGGGCAACCACGCTGCTCGACGAGATGCTCGACGCGGGGTCGCCGGCCGAGTACGTCGCCGCGCTCGCGTTCCCGCTGCCGGCCGAGATCGTGTTCCGGTTCATCGGGTTCCCGCAGGAGGACGACGCGATGATCAAGCGGTGGTGCGTCAACCGCCGTGCGTTCAGCTGGGGCCGACCCACTGCGGAGGAACAGGTGGCGATCGCCGAGGGCATGGTCGACTACTGGCGGTACTGCCGCGAGTTCGTGGCCCAGCGCCGCGACGAACGGCGCGACGACTTCACCTCGGAACTGCTCGACGCGCACGACGCCGACCCCGACCCGTCCAACGGCACCGGCATCTCGTACCGCGAGGTCGAGTCGGTGGTGTACGGCATCTCGTTCGCCGGCCACGACCCCGTCACCGCGCTGCTGTGCAACACGCTGCGCTGCCTGCTGCCGCGTCGCGACCAGTGGGACGCGCTCTGCGCCGATCGGTCGCTCGCGTCGGCAGCCGTCGAGGAGACGCTGCGGTTCGAATCGAGCCAGATCTCGTGGCGCCGGATCACCACCGAGCCGACCACGCTCGGCGGCGTCGACCTCCCAGCCGGCACCCGTCTCCTGCTCAACTTCGCGTCGGCCAACCACGAACCCGCCGTGTTCGACGACCCCGACACGTTCGACGTCCACCGCGCCCACGCCAACCGGCACATCTCCTTCGGCAAGGGCATCCACTTCTGCCTCGGGTCGGGCCTCGCCCGTATGGAGGCCCGGATCGCGCTCGAACTCCTCGCCGAACGGGTGCCGTCGCTGCGCCTCGTCGACGATCAGGAGCTGAGCTACTTCCCCAACATCACGTTCCGCGGCCCGGAACGGCTCGAGCTCGAATGGGACGCGGCATGAGCCTGTACGCGACGCAGAAGTTCCTCTACGAACTCAACCGGTCGGAGTCGTTGCAGGCGGCGTACCGCGCCGACCGGCGCGCCGTGCTCGACCCGTACGACCTGACCGACGACGAGGTCGACGCGCTGGTCGAGCCCGACATCGGGCGGCTGTTCCACCTCGGTGTGAACGGGCAGATCCTCATGCACTTCGCGGCATTCCACCAGATCGAGTGGCAGGACTACCTGCAGCGGATGCGCGACGGCATCGCCCGGTACGGCCCGGTTCGCGAGGGCGTGTACGCGATGACCACCGGCCTCGACGAGGAGGTCGCTCCGCTCCACGCCGGCACCACCGGCGACCCGGCCGACGACCGACCCGACGACCGGGAAGGAGCGCGCTGATGCCGCTCGTCTTCGCCGGCGTCTGCTCGCACGCGCCCGGCATCACCGGCCGCGCCGACCAGGCCGACCCCGACGTGCGCGACCGGTTCTACGCCGCGTTCGACGGCATGCGGGAAGACCTCGAGGCAGCACGCCCCGACGCGATCGTGGTCATCGCCGCCGAACACTTCGCCAACTTCTTCATGAACAACATGCCGTCGTTCGCGATCGGCATGGCCGACCACTACGAGGGCCCGATCGAAGACCCGGATTGGCTCGGCATCGAACGGCGTCGGGTGCCCGGCGATCGAGGGCTGTCCGAGCGGTTCATCACGCAGGTGATGAACACGTCCGACGTCAGCTACGCCGAGGAGTGGAAGTTCGACCACGGGATCATGGTCCCGCTGCACTTCCTCACCCCGCGCTACGACGTGCCGGTCGTCCCGGTCAACGTCAACTGTCAGGGCCCGCCGCTCACGCCGCTCCACCGGGCATGGGTGTTCGGCGAGTCGATCCGGGCGGCGTGCGACGCGCTGCCCGAACGGATCGCGGTGGTCGGTACCGGCGGCATCTCGCACTGGCCGGCCACCCCCGACTCCGGCAAGATCAACGTCGAGTGGGACCTCGACTTCATGGATCGGTGGTGCCGCAACGACCGCGACGCGCTGCTCGACTACGACGACCTCACCGTCTACGCCGATGCCGGTCAGGGCGGGTTCGAGATCCGCACGTTCATCACCGTCGCCGCCGCGGCCGGGGGCGCCACCGGCACCGTGCACTTCTGCGAACCGATCCCGATCTTCGCGGTCAGCTGCACCGTCGCCACCTACGACCTGACCTGATCCGGAGACCGGCGGCGGCGCGATCACGCGTGCGTCAGCCGGTGAGCGCCGTGCGCATCGTGTCGGTCATGTGCGGCAGGTAATGCCGCTGCACCGCGTCGAGAATCTGCCGGATGTGATCCTGGTCGTGATACGGCCACTCCAGGAGGAAGTCGGAGGCCGCGAACACGCCGTGGGCGCCGTACGGGGCCGTCGCCGTGATCGCATCGGGTGTCAGCGATCGCACGAAGTCGACGGAGCGGGCACGGACGGTCGTCAACTCGTCGAGCAGGTCGCCGATCGTGGAGTTCATCGGGTCGAGGTCGTCGAGCGCACGGCCGGCGTCGAACGACGGCACCTGGTCGGCGCCGGCGACGATCGCCTCGACCCGTTCGCTGAACGCGCCGGTGTCGCAGGTGATCAGGTGGCCGACCACTTCGAGCACGCACCATTCGCCCGGTTCGGGCCGCGCCGTGAGCGTGGCGTCGTCGAACGGGGCGAGCAGCACCCGCAGTGTGTTCGGCAGCGTGTCGAGCGTTGCGGCGATCTCGTCGAGGTCGATCATCCCGACGTTCTACCCCACCGAGCCGTGCACCGCGACGGCGCGTCAGTCCGTTGCGGCGAGTTGCGCGTCGGCGTCCGTGTCTTCTTCGGCGGTTGCCCCGTCGGGGGCCTCGGGGCCGTTGCGAGCCGCGGCGACCGCGGCGGTCACCGACGCCGTGAGCGGCACCGAGACGATCGCGCCGAGGATGCCGCCGATCGCGCTGCCGACGGCGAGCGCCAGCAACACGACCACCGGGTGCAACGCCACCTGGCGGTACATGACGATCGGCAACAGCACGTCGCCTTCGACCTGCTGCACGACGAGCACCACACCCGCGACGATGAGGGCGGTCTGCGGGCCCTGCGTCGCGAGGGCCACCCCGGCGGCCAGCGCGCCGGCCAACGTGGCGCCGACGATCGGGAAGAACGCGGCGAAGAACGTGATGACCGCGAGCGGGAGCGCCGCTTCGACGCCGAGCACGTACAGCGCGACGCCGATCAGGAGACCGTCGACCGCACCGGTGATCGCGACCCCACGGATCCAACCCTGGAGCGCACCGAACGCCGCGGCGCCGCCCCGGTCCAGCACCTGGCGGCGGGTCGGGTGGATCCGGTCGACGGCCCATCGCCACATCGACCTCCCGTCCTTCACGAAGAAGAACGTGAGCACGATCGTGAGGAAGAACCCGCCGGCGACCTCGGCCGCCATGCGAGCGCTGCCGGCGGAACCGCTGAACAGCCCGTTCCGGAACTGGCGGGCCGCGGTCTCGGCCCGCTCGACGAGCGAGTCGACCTGACTCTGATCGAGCCCGATCGGGCCGGTCCGCAGCCAGTCCTCGATCTCGGTCTGCGCCGAACTCCACGAACTCGAGAGTTCCTCGACCGCGTCGCGCACGGGCGCCTGCAAGAGGTAGATCAGCAAGGTCAGCCCGGCCACGACCGACAGCAGCACCACCCACACGGCGAGCAGTCGCGGCATCCATCGATCGACCAGGTCGACGACCGGCTGGAGCAGGGCGGCGAGGATGAGTGCGACGAACACGGGGATGAGCACGACGCGGAGCTGCACGAGCAACCAGCCCGACGCGAGCAACGCGGACACGACCACCAGGAACCGCCAGCCCCAGGCGGAGCCGACCTCCAGCACGCGGGGAACGGCCGCACGACTCCTGGTGCCCTCGTCGGTTCGGATCGCGGTGCCGCTCACCTCGGCACCGTACCCAGTCGACCGTTTCCTGAACCCTCGTCGTCGATCTCGCGCAGCCATCCGATCAGCAGGGCGATGCCGAGGCCGGTCAGGATCAGCCCCGACGGCACCCACATCACCACCCCGGCGAGTTGCTGGTCGGCCAGCGGATCGAGGCCCCAACCCGGCGCCGGTGTCGAATACGGCTGATACCAAGGCGTGGTCGCGAACGTGATCAGGGTGGCGAGTAACACGCTCTGCAAGCCGAGCAGGAACACCATGACCACCGCCTGACCACGGTCGACCCGCACCCGTCGTGGGCCGACGATCACCGACCACAGCGCCAACCCGGTCCCGAGGAAGCTGGCGTGTTCGAGCGCGTGGACCCAGTCGGACTCGACCGCGGCGCCGTACAGCACCGAGGCGTGCCAGAGCCAGAACGCACCGACGAACACCAGCCATCTCGCGACGGGGCCCCGAAGCACACGCAGCGCGTCCAACCCGAGCCGGGTGGGCACCGTCGCCGCGACGCGGCGAAGCCGCCGCGGCAGACCCCGCAGGAGCGCAGCCCCGGGTGACGACGCCGCGAGCAGCGGCGCCGCGACCGCGACCAGGACGACGTGCTGCACCATGTGGGCGCTGATCAGCACACCGGACAGTGCGTCGAGTGGCGAGACGAGCGCGAGCACGAGTGCGACCCAGCCGGCCCACCAGGTCCAGGCGCGAGCGGCGCCGTCGGCCGGTCGCCACCCTCGCCAGTGCAGCGCAGCAACCGCCACCAGACCGGCGATCACCAGCGGATCGAACTGCCACGCCGACCACACATCGTGCGGATGCAGCGGTTCGCCGCTGTGCGCCACGACGTCGGCGACGTTCAGCACGGCCCCAGCACCAGCACCGGGAGGCCGACCGCCAGGATCGTCGCCGCGGAACCGACCGACATCAGCGCACCCACCTTGGCGAGCATCCGGCTCCCGATCGAACGCCATCCGATCCACGCCGCGACCACGCAGGCGAGGGCGGCCACCGCGGTCGCGCCGATCACCGTCCACTCCAGGTCGCGCGTCGACACGAATCGCATCCCGCCGGTCCGGTCGGCCTCGCACGCCGCCTCCGCGGACAGGTAGACGAACCAGAAGTGCACCATCACGAGCACGGGCCCGGCGAGCGCGATCGCCCACATCCCGGCCGTGCCAGGCGTCTCGACGAGTGGCTCGTGCGGCTCACGGAGCGTGTCGGTCGGCGGACGGCTCACAATGGCCTCACGACGTCAACACCGGCGCCCCGTAGAGCACCACGATCGAGACGATCGCGATGACACCGGTCGCGATCCAGAACCGGGTGATGTTGTCGACCGGCGAGAAGCGGCGGGCCGAGTAGTGACCCCGAGCGGCGTACACGGACGTCGAGATCGACATCACGAGCGCGATGAACGTCACGACGACGACGTACCCGCCGAGCGTGTGGAAGATCGAGGCGTACGAATGGTCGGACGACGCGAACGGCGTCGTCGCCAGATCGCGAACCAGCACGCCGCCACCGGCGAGGAGCAGGACCGTCGCGACCGCGAGTCCGACGCGGAGCCCGCGCTGGTCGCCGGCGAGCAGTCGACG
This sequence comes from uncultured Acidimicrobiaceae bacterium, assembly GCA_963972325.1. Lineage (GTDB taxonomy): Bacteria > Actinomycetota > Acidimicrobiia > Acidimicrobiales > Ilumatobacteraceae > Ilumatobacter. The sequence goes on along the minus strand of CAXAWD010000065.1, from coordinate 974 downwards.
CCGCGCGAACCACATCGTGGCCACACCCGCCGCGTACAGCGCGACCGCCGCGATCGCCACCGACGTCGAGGGTTCTTCGACCCCGGCCGGTGGCCAGACGGGGTTCTCGATGCGGAGGTAGAAGTAGCTGAGCAGGAAGCTGCTGAACGCGATCGACAGGAAAAGGATCGCGATGCCCATCCCCCATCGGGCCACGATCAGGCTGCCCGAGGCCCGCACCGGAACGCCGTGCTCGGCCTCGAACGCGACTTCCTCCTCCTCGGTCATCGGCGGTTCGGACGGACGGTTCCACATCAGCGCCGCGCCGACCACGACCGCCGCGCTCACGAGGGCACCCGCCCGCAGCTTCAGGAGTTCGCTCGCGAAGATCCCGACGGTGCCGAGCGCCGTGACGAGCGGCCAGATCGACGTGTTCGCGACCCGGAAGATCTCCTCCGGTTCGCCGTCGCCCGTGCCGACCACGAGCACCGCCCGCCAGCGCAGCGGCCACCGCCCGATCGCCCGAACGAGTCGCTCGTGGCGCGTGTTCCCGCGGTGCAGGTCGTCCTGGTCCCAGAGCGGGTGCCGGCTCTGCACGATCGGGTACGCGGTCCAGCCCTGCTGCGGTGGCGGCGACGGCAACGCCCACTCGAGACTGTCGGCGCCCCACGGGTTCGGCCCGGCCGGGCGGCCGCGGAAGTAGCTGTACACCAGGTTGACGACGAAGCACGCCAGACCCGGGATGATGAGCAGCAGACCCAACGACGACACCAGGTTGTACGGGCCCCAGCCGGTCTCGGCGGCGTACGTGGAGATCCGTCGCGGCATCCCGAGCAGGCCGACGATGTGCATCGGACCGAAGGTGACGTGTACGCCGACGAACAGCAGCCAGAAGTTCCAGCGGCCGAGCGTCTCGTTCATCATGCGGCCGGTGAACTTGGGGAGCCAGTAGTACACGCCGGCGAACATCGGGAACGCGACGCCACCGATCAGCA
>CAXAWD010000064.1:0-12268 GCA_963972325.1 uncultured Acidimicrobiaceae bacterium | reverse complement strand
GGGTCGCCGTGTCGTTGACCGAGCGGCTGCCGGACCGACGTGTGGCTCCCGACGTCGCGCACGACGTCGCCTACCGGATCGCCCGCCACGCGGGCACGATGACCGTCGACGTGTACCGGCATGCGGCCGATGAGCTGGGTGCGCTCGCGTACGTCGAGCTGTGCGGCATCGTGTCGACGGTCGCCGCCGTGGCGCACTTCTGTCGCAACATCGGGGTCGCGGTGCCCGTGCTGCCCCGACCCGTCCCCGGTGGCCCGACCCGCGAGCAGCCCGCCGAGATCGCGCGGGCCGAGCTGAACTGGGTGCCGGTCGCGGCCCCGGCCGACGAGGTCGCCGCGGTGGTCCAGGCCTACACCACCGTGCCGGCCGAGCAGGAGAACACGTGGCGGATGGCGGCCGCCCAGTACATGCCCGACGAGGAGATGGTGCACCCCGATTGGACCCGGCGTGCAGGCGGCCTGACGCGTCCGCAGATGGAGGTGGTCGCGGCCCGGGTCGCCCAGCTCCGCGAGTGCTTCTATTGAACGTCCGCGCACGCGAGCATGCTCAGTTGGAGCAGCAACGACAGCGGCGATCCGGCCGATCTGGCCGCGGTGGCGGCAGGCGACGGCGACGTCGGGATCGAACACGGGGCCGAGCTCGTGCGGTTCGCGACCGCCTGTGCCGAGCGCGACGACGAGGCATTGGCCGCGGCTCGCGATGCGCTGGTCGACCACACCGATGCCGCATTCATGGTCGACGCCGCCGCCGTCGCCGCGAACTCCGAGATGACGCCCCGGCTCGCCGATTCGACCGGTGCCCGCATGCCCGCCGACCTCCTCGATCGTCGCGCAGCGACGATCGGGGTGATGGGCGTCGCCGAGTTGACCAGTCGTCGCTGATCGTCAGGACGGCCGTTCTCGGGGCATGTCAGGGCGTGATGACGACCTTGCCGACCGCCGTGCGATCCATCAGCGAACGCATCGCCTCGCCGGCGCCCTCGAGCGGGAAGCTCGCCGACACGTGCGGTCGCAGGTCGCCCGACGCGACGAGCTGGATCAGTTCGTCGCTGATCTCGGCGTTGAGGTCGGGTTGGCGAACCGTCATGGCGCCGTAGAACACACCGACGATCTGGCAGCCTTTCAGGAGGGTGAGGTTGAGCGGGATCGACGGGATGCCGCCGGTGAAGCCGATCACCAGGAACCGGCCCTCCCAGCCGATCGCCCGCAGAGCCTGTTCGGCCTTGTCGCCACCGACGCCGTCGTACACGACGTCGACGCCCTGGCCGTTGGTCAACTCCTTGGCGCGTTCCTTCAGGTTCTCGGTCGCGTAGTTGATCGTCTCGTCGGCGCCGCGCTCGCGGCACAGGTCGAGCTTCTCCTCCGTCGAGGCGGCGGCGATCACCCGGGCGCCCATCAGCTTGCCGAGTTCGACGGCCGACACACCGAGCGCCCCGCCGGCACCGAGCACGAGCATCGTCTCGCCAGGCTGGATGTGGGCCCGGTGCTTGAGCGCGTACAGCGTGGTGCCGTACGCGTAGTTGAGTCCGGTGGCGACGGCGAAGTCGACCGAGTCGGGCAGCCGACGGGCAGTGGCCGCGGGGATCGCGAGCAGCTCCGCGTAGGCGCCCGTCGTGCCGAGGCCACCCACGACCCGGTCGCCGACCGACCAACCATCGACGCCCTCACCGACGGCCGCGACCACACCGGCGGCCTCGCCGCCCGGGATGTACGGCGGCGTCGGGTGGAACTGGTATTTGTCCTCGAGCATCAACGTGTCGGGGAACGTGACCGCCGACGCCTTCACCTCGATCAGCAGGTGGCCCTCACCGGCGGTGGGGTCGTCCATCTCCTCGACGACGAGCGCCTCGGGCGATCCGAACTCCTTGCACACGACTGCTCTCATGCGAGCCGACAGTAGACGGCCCTCGGCCGCGTGCTTCAGTCGACGTCGTGTGACGGGTCGAGTTCGAGCATGCCTCCGCTGCCGAGCGTGCCGACGCCGCGGTACACGTCGAGCTTGCTGCGGCTGTCGGTGATGTCGAGGTTGCGCATCGTGAGCTGCCCGATCCGGTCGAGTGGGCCGAACGCCTGGTCTTCGACCCGTTCCATCGACAGGCGGTCGGGCTCGTACGTGAAGTTGTCGCCCTGGGTGTCGATGATCGAGTAGTCGTCGCCGCGTCGCAGCCGGAGCGTGACCTCGCCGGTGATCGCGGCGCCGACCCAGCGCAGCAGCGGCTCGCGCAGCATCAGCGACTGCGGGTCGAACCAGCGGCCCTCGTAGAGCAGCCGGCCGAGCCGGCGTCCCATCGTGGCGTAGTTCTCCATCGTGTTCTCGTTGTGGATCGCCGACACGAGCCGTTCGTAGGCGATGTGCAGCAGTGCCAGGGCGGGGCCCTCGTAGACGCCCCGCGACTTGGCCTCGATGATCCGGTTCTCGATCTGGTCGCTCATGCCGAGCTCGTGGCGGCCACCGATCGTGTTGGCCTCGTGCACCAGATCGACCTGCGACTCGAACGTGACGCCGTTGATCGCGACGGGCCAGCCCTCCTCGAAGCGGATCGTCACGTCTTCGGGCTCGATCTCGACGGCCGGGTCCCAGTGGGCGACGCCCATGATCGGCGTGACGATCTCCATGCCGGTCGACAGTTCTTCGAGCGCCTTGGCCTCGTGGGTGGCGCCCCAGATGTTGGCGTCGGTGGAGTACGCCTTCTCGACCGAGTCGCGGTAGGGCAGACCCCGGGCCTGCAGGAACTCGCTCATGCCGGTGCGCCCACCGAGCTCGTCGACGAACGCCGGGTCGAGCCACGGCTTGTAGATCTTGAGGTCGGGGTTGACCATCAGGCCGTAGCGGTAGAAGCGCTCGATGTCGTTGCCCTTGTAGGTGGAGCCGTCGCCCCACACGTCGACACCGTCCTCCTTCATGGCTCGCACCAGCAGGGTGCCGGTGACCGCACGCCCGAGCGGTGTGGTGTTGAAGTAGGTCTTGCCGGCCGTTCGGATGTGGAATGCGCCGCACTGGAGCGCCATCAGGCCTTCGCGCACGAGTTCGGCGCGGCAGTCGACCAGCCGGGCCTCCTCGGCGCCGTACTGCTTGGCTCGGCCCTGCACACCGGGGAGATCGGGCTCGTCGGGCTGGCCGAGATCGGCGGTGTACGTGTACGGGATCGCACCGCGTTCGCGCATCCACGCGACGGCGGCCGACGTATCGAGGCCACCGGAGAACGCGATCCCGACGCGGTCACCGACGGGGAGGGACATGAGCACGTTCGACATGGCGATCGAACCTATCTGCTGGAACGCCCGGGGTCGTCAGCTCGTGGGCGCGGAATCGCTCGAACCCGGTTCGGCGTCGGCGAGGCGATAGGTGCCGGTGAACGACGCGACCGACACGAGTGCGGCCGCACCGGCGATCGCGAACTCGATCCGGGCCAGCGATGTGACCCGATCGAGATCGCCGAACGCGACCGCGACGAGCACGGCGCTGGCACCCAGGCCCCACCACGCCAGACGACGGACGTGGTTGATCGTGGCCAGCAGCATCAGGACGGGCGCCACGAACGGTGCGAAGCGGACGTAGGTCGGCTGCGGGTCGGCGCGGGCGCCGAGCCACCAGGTCGACAGGCCGAGCTGCACGCTGGCGTTCCACACCGCCGCGAGACCGATGACGACACCGATCCACGCGCCGGCGGTGATCGCCCGCCAGCCGAGCGACAGCTCGCCCTCGCGCGGTGGGCGCGGATGGGCGTCGACACGTCGTTCGGCGGTCACCGGCGCCTCGGCGACGGTCGTCGACGACGGGCCATCGGGTGCTGCGCTGGGGTCGGACACGTCGATGACTCTAGGACGAACCGGTGGTGTCGGGGCGGCGGCGGGACGTCCCGGCTACCCTCGCCCTCCATGGATGCGGCGCCGGAGGTCTTCGAGAAACTGTCGGTGTTCTATCCGATGTGGAACGAAGAGGACTACATCGAGCGGGCGCTCACGTTCGGCCGGCGCGCCTGCGAAGGGCTGGTCGCGGCAGGCGACATCCGCGACTACGAACTGATCGTGATCGACGACAAGTCGACCGATGCGACCGGCGAGATCGCCGACCGGATGGCCGCCGCCGACCCGCACATCCGGGTCATCCATCACGAGCGGAACCGCAAGCTCGGTGGGTCGATGAAGACCGGGTTCGCCGCTGCCACCGGCGACCTGGTGTTGTACACCGACGCCGACCTGCCGTTCGACATGGCCGAGCTCTCGCGGGCCGTGCGGCTGTTGCGCGAGTACGAGGTCGACATCATCAGCGCCTACCGCTTCGACCGAACGGGTGAAGGGTCGCTCCGCGCGGTCTACACCTGGGTCTACAACGGGCTGATCAAGGCGCTGTTCGGCGTGAAGGTGCGCGACATCAACTTCGCGTTCAAGCTCGTCCGGACCCGGATCTTCGACCACGTCGACCTGAAGAGCGAGGGTTCGTTCATCGATGCGGAGCTGGTCATCCGAGCCACCCGGCTCGGCTACGAGATCATGCAGATGGGCGTCGACTACTTCCCGCGGACCCGTGGCGAGTCGACGCTGAGCTCTCCTGGCGTGATCGGCACGATCCTGCGGGAGATGTGGTCGCTGCGGGCCGATCTCCACGAGATCGAACGCGTCGAGCGGTGAGTTCGGTCCGACCATCGGGCCGGAGAATCCGACGAATCGCGGAACAATCGCGGGTCACTGTGCGTTGATGCATTGGTAGCGTGAGCCCGTCCACGCCCGCCCGCTTTGGATCCTCGTATCTCGTGAACGCCCAGAAGTCCCCCTCATCCAACAACGCTGCCCGGTGGCTGCCCATCGGAGCTGCCGGTGGCCTGCTCGCGGCCGTCGTCGTGGCGAGTGTGATCAGTGGATGGGGCGGTGACGACCCCGTCGACGGGACGGTGCCCACCGCCACGGTCGGCGTCGGGTCGCAGGTGCCGGCGTCGGTCGTCGCCACCGTGCCCACCGAGTCGTACGTGGCGGTCGAGGCGACGCCCGACGAGGTCGTCAAGGTGCCGCTGTCCGGCACGGTCTCCAACGGTTCGTTCGGCGAAGACGTCGAGCGGGTGCAGGCCCGGCTCGCCGAGCTCGCCTTCGACCCGGGTCCGGTCGACGGCCACTTCGGCACGCTGACCACCCAGGCCGTGTGGGCGTTCGAGAAGCTGGTCATGGGCGTCCCCCGCTCCGAAGCCACCGGCACGGTGACGCCCGAGGTGTGGGACCGCATGCAAGACCCGATCAAGGTCAAGCCGCGTCGTCCCACCGGCGGCCTCGCCGACCACACCGAGATCTACCTGCCCGAACAGGTGATGGTCGTGTTCCACGGCGACGAGCCGGCGCTGGTCGCGCACGTCTCGACCGGCGAACTCGTTCCCGGCGCGACCGCGTTCACGCCGTGGCAGGAGAACGCCAACGAGTACTGCGAAACCATCACCATCGACACCGACATCAACGGCAACCCGCTCGAGGAGCCGGAACAGAAGGCGATCTGTGGCCGCTCGTACACCCCGCCCGGGGTGTTCTCGGCGTACCGCAAGATCGAGGGGCAGCGCGTCGGCCCGCTCGGCGGCATGTACGACCCGATCTACATCAACCAGGGCATCGCCATCCACGGGGCCAACAACATCCCGCTGCAACCTGCGTCGCACGGGTGCATCCGGGTCTCGAGGTACCTCGGAGAGTCGTTGCAGTCGATCCTGGAGATCGGCGACAAGGTGTTGATCTGGGACGGCGTCACCGAGCCGGAGAACCAATCGGCCGAGGCGATGAAGATGCGCTGGGACTACCCGGATCCCAACGCCACCACGACCACCACGACCACCACGACGACGACCACGACCACCGTGGCGCCGACGACCGTGCCGCCCACCACCACGACGACGCCCCCGCCGACCACCACGACGACGTCCACCACCACCACGACGTCCACGACCACCACGGTGGCCGAGGGCGACGACGTCGATCCGGTCGACGACCCGTAGCGCCCCGACCGGAAAGGGTCGGTGTCAGCCGAGCTCGGACTGGCAGGCGGTCAGGCCGCCGAGCGCACCGATGCGCAGCGCCGCGATCTTCTCGAACGGGGTGCCGACGTTGTCGACGTTGGCACCGTTGTCGCCTTCGAGGATCGCCATCCGGATCGCCTCGTCGAGGTCGCCGGGTGAACTGCTGATGCCGGTGTCCTGGAATCCGTCGCCGTCGGTGTCCTGACCGCGTGGCGTGTTGCCGTTGGCATCGGGTGTGATGTCGCGCACCCAGGCGCCGGTGAAGCAGTAGTTGAGCAGCGCGCGGTCCTCGCCGACCAACGGACTCTCGATCTGCCCCTGGGCGACCTCGGCCCAGGCGATGCCGTAGAAGTAGCCGAGCGTGAAGTCGCCGAACTCGCGGTAGAGCTCGAGCACCGCCGGTTCGTCGTAGACCACCGTGTCGGTCGAGGCACAGAGGAACACCTCGTCGGCGAGCACGATCGGATCGGGGCAGGCGACCGAACTCAGATCGTCGGTCGGCAGCACCTGCACGGTCGGGAACGTGCCGCCGGTGGCCGTGGCCCAGAAGTCGTTGAGGTCGTCGGCGAGGAATTCTGGTGCCGGGGTGCAGGCGGCGATGTACTCCTCGCTGAAGCCGAGGTCGCGGAGATCTTCGCAGTCGTAGGCGGCGTTGCCCTCGAGTTGGGCGTCGACGGACAGCGGCTGGAACTCGTTGGGAACCAGGCTCAGCGGTTCGTCGAGGAGTTCGGCGCACCGGGCGGGGCCGTCGAGGAACCCCACCTGGAACGCACCGACCCGGTCGAACGCCGAACCGTGACCGCCCGGGACGAATTGGCTCGTGCCGACCGGGTCGCGCACGCTGAGCATCGCGATCAAGCCGGCACGCACGTCGGCGTCGCCCAGCCGGAGCAGTTCGGACTCGCCGCGGTACGACTGACCCGTCCACGCACCGGCGAAGCAGTCGGCCTGCTGTTCGGTGATGATCGTCGCGAGTCGGCGATCGAGCGCTCCGATCCGGGACTGGATCGCATGGCCGTACTCGTGCGCGAGCACGATGCCCATCACGGCCGGCCCGAACTCCTGTGCGAGCGGCGCGAGCACGTCGGCGTTGTCGTCGTCGTAGACCATGAAGTCGCCGAACTCGCAGTAGAACGCCACGAATTGGGCGAGATCGTCGTAGTCGGTGGTCGGCTCGCCGCATCCGGGCAGGTCGGTCCGGCGTTCGGGGTAGCCGGCGTACACACCACCCTCGAGGGGCACGAACGGCTCGCCGTAGACCTCGGGAAACACTCGCGACCACCACTGGTCGATGTCGGTGAGTGCGACCCCGAGGAACCCGTCGTAGTCGCGGACCGGCTTGGCATCGTCGAAGTCGACGACGTTCTCGAGCGGGATCTCGACCCTGAGTTCGGGCTCGACGATGGGCGGCAGCGTGGGCGCCGGCGCGGTGGTGGGGGCACTCGACGTCGCCGTGGTGTCGTCGGCGGGAATGGTCGCGTCGGTGCCGTCGGCCACCGTGGTGGACGTCGGGGTCTCGGTCGCTTCGATCGAGGTGGTGGGCGCCGCCGCGACGCTGACCACGCCCGGATCGGGGGCGCACGCCGACAACACCAGTGCCGCGCCGGCGGCACCGGCTGCCACGACACGTGCTCGGCGATTCGATCGCTTGCCCGTGGACATCATGGTCGAGTGTAGAGAGTGACCGGAGCGACGATGGGTCGCGCTCAGCTGATCCTCAGGCCGGCTACTCGAGGAGGCCGAGCATCTCGGCGATCTCGCCCCGCTGGGCGGATGCCATCGACGACGCCATCGCTGCGACCTCGTCGTTGACGCCGTTGGCCACGGCGTACTCGGCCATCTCGATGCCACCGATGTGGTGCTCTGACATCAGGTCGACGAACAGCTTGTCGGCTTCCCGGCCCTCGAGGCGGCCCAGCAGTTCGAGTTCGTCGTCGGTGGCCATCCCGGGCATGCTCTCGATGCCGCTGGCCATGCCCATCCAGACCATCGCGGTGTCGGTCTCGTTGATCTCGCTCTCGCCGAACATGCGCAGCAGCTGGATCATCCGGCCGACCTCGAGGCTCTGCCCGGTGACGATCGACCGGGCCACGGTACGCAGACCGGGGTCGGTGTCGGGCAGGTTGCGGTAGACGATGCCCATCAGTACCGCCTGCTCATGGTGGATCCGCATGTCTTGGAGGAACCCGGTGTCGACCTCGTTGTGCTCGATGCGTGCACCGTTGTCGCCGACCATCCATCCGATCATCCCGGCGATGACGGCCGCCGTGACCACGAGGGTGACGATGTTGACCGGGTGCTGCCACCACGGCAGCGTGATCGTGCCGTCGTCGTCGTCGTCGGCGGCGCCCGCCGAAGCGAGCGCTTCGTTCTCCGCCGCTTCGGTTTCCATGCGCTCGAGTTCGATCAGTTGATCGAGCGACAGGTCGGCGTCCGGGTTCATCACCACATTCTGCCAGCGATGCGACGCCGTCGGGCGTCGTTCGGTGGGGCGTCGGCGAGGAGACGCAGCTACCGTGCGCCCATGGGGAGCAGCGGCCGTGTCGGCCGACCACCTGCGGGTAACTCCGACGAGACCCGCCGCTCCATCCTGCGAGCGGCGCGCGAGCGATTCGCCCGCGACGGGTACCGGGCCACCACCAACAAGCTGATCGCGGCCGACGTGGGCATCACCACCACGGCGATCTACCACTACGTCGACTCCAAGGCGGCGCTGTACGCGGCGGTGTACTGCGACGTGATCGATCTCGTCTACACCGAGTTCGAACAGGCGGCGGCGCAGGAGGCGCATCTGTTGGCCCGGTTCACCGCGGTGCTCCGCCGCGCCAACCAACTCCAGCTGGACGACTCGTCGATCGCCGGCTTCATCGTCGCCGTCGCCCAGGAAACACAACGGCATCCCGACCTGATCGAGCTGCTGACGCCTCAGCGCGGCCGCCACGAGCGCTTCTTCACCGACCTGGTCGCAGACGCGGCAGAGGCCGGCGAACTCCAGCCTGACGTGGATCAGACCGGTCTCGCCGACCTCTTGGGTGCCGTGCTCACCGGCCTGGCGCGCATGACGAACGTGGCCGGTGACCCGAGTCGCTACACAGCTGCCGTCGATGCGCTCGAGCGCTTCTTCGACGGCACGCTGGTGGCGCCCCGCTGACCAACGTCAGTTCATGCAATCGATCATGACGTCGAACATCTTGTCCTGGATCTCGTCCGGAGACGTGAGACCCTCGAGTTCTTCGCGCAGGCAGTCGGTGTCGACCGAGTCGTCGCCTTCGAACTCGGCGAGGATGGTGTCGACGAATGCGCCGGCGTCGACACAGTTGAAGATCTCGTCGGCGAGCGCTTCGGCCTCGGGGCTCAGCTCGGGATCGCCGTCGGGACCGGCGTCCACGATCTTCTTGGCGTCGTCGTCGGACAGTTTGGCAGCGGTGTCGTTGACGCAGTCCTCGTCGAGTTCGAGGCCGCCCTCGGACGCGGCATCCATCAGCATGTCGGCGACCTCGCCTTGGTCGCCGCAGCCACCACCACCGCAGGCGGAGACGGAGACGACCAGGGTGGTCGCAGCGATGGCGCTGAACAGTTTCGTACGCATGTGAATTGGGGTTCCTTCCGATCACGGCAGATCTGCTGCCGGAATGGCCACTCTGGCACAGCGCACCCCTGTGATTCGGGCATTTCTCAGCGGACCGGAACGGGCGCCCTGCGGTCGGTCGAAACGCGCTGGCGGATCATGTCGACGGTGACGAGGATCAGAGCGACCCAGACCAGTCCGAAGCCCATCACCCGACTGGCCGGCAGGTCCTCGCCGAACGCCAGCCAGCCCAGCAGGAAGTTGATCAGCGGCACCAGGTAGTTAGCCGGGCCCAGCACCGTGAACGGCACTCGTTGTGCCGCGAACGCGAACAGCAGCAGCGGCAGCGCGGTGATCACCCCGGTGCCCACGAGGAATGCCCAGTCGGCGCCGACGGCCTGCGACGGAATTCCGTCGTCGCGGAACCAGCCGGCGAGCGCCAGACCGATCGCCGGGGTCGCCAGCACGAACAGCTCGCTCGCGAGGCTCTCGATCGGATCGAGCGGCACCCGCCGTTTCGTGAGGCCGTACCACGACCACGAACCCGCCAACAGCAGGGCGATCCAGGGCATGCGTCCGTAGGAGACGGTCAGCACGACCACGGCGACGCCGGCACACCCGATCGAGATCCGCTTGAGCGACGTGAGGCGTTCTCCGAGCAGCACCACACCGAGAGCCATCGTGCCGAGCGGCGCGAGGAAGTAGCCGAGCGCCGTCTCGATCACGCGGTCGTTGACGACCGCCCACACGTAGGTGGTCCAGTTGACGGTCAGCAGGATCGACGCCAGCGCGATCCGCCGCAGCAGCGGGCCGTTGCGGAACGCACCCACCACCGTCGGCCAACGGCCCAGCGCCGTGACCACCAGGGCCATCGCGGCCGCTGCCGTCGCCACACGCCAGCCGATCAACTCGACGGCGTCGAGGCCCGACAACTGCTTCCAGTAGATCGTCAGCAGGCCCCAGAGGGTGTACGCGACGATCGCTGCCCGTAGCCCTCGAAGTTGCCGGCGATCCACGCCGCAACGCTATGGGGAGCGACCCCCGATCGACGAGCGAGATGCAACACTCGGGGCATGGACATCCGAGTGGGGCCCGAGGCATCCGAGCGCACGGCGGTGTGGATCGCCCGTCGGTTGCGTGACGCACATCGACGACGCGGCGAGGCGTTCCTCGCCCTGAGCGGCGGTGGCACGGCACCGCCGATGCTCGCGGCGCTGCTCGAGCAGGACGTGCCGTGGACGACGACCACGGTGTGGCAGGTCGACGAGCGCGTCGCTCCCGACGGCGACGAACGCCGCAACGCCGAGCAGTTGTCGGTGCTGCCCTGCCGGGTTCGGCTGATGCCGGTCACCGCCTCCGATCTCCGGCGGGCAGCGCGCCAGTACGGTGCCGGCCTGCCCGAGCGGTTCGACGTGGTGCACCTCGGGCTCGGTGAGGACGGTCATACCGCGTCGTGGCCTCCCGGCGACCCCGGTCCGCTCGAGTCCGAACGTGCGGTCGAACTGGTGCCCGAGTTCCACGGCGTGCCTCGAATGACCCTGACGCGACGTGTCGTCAACGGTGCCCGGTCGCGGGCGGTCCTCACGGTCGGCGAGTCCAAGCGCGAGATGGTCGAGCGGTGGCTGCTGCGCGACCCGGCGTTGCCGATCACGGCGGTGCGGTCGTCATCGACGTGGGTGTTCCTGGACGACGCGGCGGCTCCCCGAGCTTCGGTAGCGTCGACGTCGTGAGCGCGATCCCTACCTCCGTGTCCGGTGCCGTCGTCGAGCGCACGTTGGCCGAGTTGTTCGCAGCCGACCCGGATCGGGGTGATCGGTACGTGGTCGAGGCCGGCGCCCTCCGCATCGACTACTCGAAACAGCCGGTCGACGACGGGCTGCTCGACGCACTCGTCGCCTGGGCCGAGGCGGCCGGAGTGGCCTCTCGACGTGACGCGATGTTCGCCGGCGAGCACATCAACGTGACCGAAGACCGCGCCGTGCTGCACACGGCGTTGCGAGCGCCGGCCGACGCCGTGGTCCACGCGGACGGCGAGAACGTGGTGCCCGGCGTGCACGAGGTGCTCGACGCGATGTCGGCGTTCGCCGATCGGATCCGCGACGACGAACGCATCACCGACATCGTCAACATCGGCATCGGCGGCAGCGACCTCGGCCCGGCGATGGTCGCCCAGGCGTTGACGTCGTACTCGCATCCCCGTCTGCGCGCCCACTTCGTGTCCAACGTCGACGGTGCCGACGTCCACTCGGTGCTCGAGCAGGTGCAGCCCGAATCGACGCTGTTCATCGTCGCCTCGAAGACGTTCGGCACGATCGAGACGTTGACCAACGCCGGCACCGCGCGCACCTGGTTGGTCGACGAACTGGGCGAGGAGGCGGTGGCCGATCACTTCGTCGCGGTGTCCACCAACGCCGAGCGGGTCGCCGCGTTCGGCATCGACACCGACAACATGTTCGGGTTCTGGGACTGGGTCGGCGGCCGCTACTCGGTCGACTCGGCGATCGGGCTGTCGGTGATGCTCATGATCGGGCCCGACGCGTTCCGGGAGTTCCTGGCCGGGTTCCACACGATCGACGAGCACTTCCGCACGGCACCCCTGGCGGAGAACGCGCCGGTGCTGATGGCGATGATCGGGGTGCTCAACGCCAACGTGCTCGGCCGCGACACCAAGGCGGTGCTGCCGTACGCGCAGGAACTCGCCCGGTTCC
>CAXAWD010000063.1:0-12359 GCA_963972325.1 uncultured Acidimicrobiaceae bacterium | reverse complement strand
GGAGTGGTTCGTCCCAGTCGGCTGCCGTGGTCGCCGGCGTCGCCGCGCTGCTGCGATCGGCCGACCCGACCCTGACCCCCGACGAGATCAAGGCTGCCCTCGTCCGTTCGGCACAGCCGCTCGACGCCTCGCCCGACTTCGTCGGTGCCGGCGTCGTCGACGTGCTCGCTGCGCTGTCGGCCGACGTGAGCGACGCCACCCAGACGTGGGAGCGCTCGACCGCTTCGACGCTCGCTGCTCCCATCGCCACCGACTTCACCGCCGCCGATCTCTGGACGGGTAACACGTGGACGGGCAACACCTGGACGGGGAATACGTGGACGGGGAACACGTGGACGGGCAATACGTGGACGGGTAACACCTGGACCGGGAGTACGTGGACGGGTAACACGTGGACGGGCAACACCTGGACGGGGAATACGTGGACGGGTAACACCTGGACCGGCAACACGTGGACCGGCAACACGTGGACGGGGAACACGTGGACGGGGAACACCTGGACCGGGAACACCTGGACGGGCAACACCTGGACCGGCAACACGTGGACCTGATCCGAGTGTCCTGCTGAACACGGACACGACGATCGTCGGGGGAGCGGAGGGGGACTCCGCTCCCTCCGGCGCGTCGGGGGGTAGGTTGCTTCGATGGGTCAGGAGCCCGGCAGTGACGCACGACGACGCTGATTCCCCCGGGGCCCACGCCGGGGTACGTCGGCATGCGCGTCCGGACACGCAGGTCGCGGCGATGGCGGCAGCGCTGCTGGTCGTGGTCGTGGGTCTGTACGCGCTGTTGTCCGAGCCCCGCGAGGCCACGGTCGACACCGGTTGGTGGGCGATCGTCTCGGTTGCGATCGCGTTCGCGGCGTTCGAATACGCGGTGTTCAACGTCGTCTTCCGGCGTCACGGCATCGCGTTCTCGCTGTCGGAGATTCCGATGGCGATCGCACTCGTCTTCGTGTCGCCCGCGGCGGCCCTCCTCGCACGGATGTCCGTGTCGATGGTGGTGCTCCTGACCAAGCGCCGCAACCGTGGCGTGAAGCTCGCGTTCAACACGGTGCTGCTGGCGCTCGATCTGATGCTCACCTACACGCTCTTCCGGGCACTCATCGGCCTCTGGGGCGAATCGCCCGCCGGGCTGATCAGCGGTGTGGTCATCGCCCCGGTCGCCACCGCGCTGACCACGTCGGTGCTGATCTCCAGCGCGATCTCCCGCTACGAAGGCGATCTGCGAGAGCGGGTCAAATCGGAGATCGGCGGCACGTGGTGGCTCTACCCGGTCACGTCGGTACTGGGCGCGATGACGCTGGCGCTCGCGCTGATCGAGCCGGTGCTCGCCCTGTTCGCGATCCTTCCCACCGTCGGCATCTGGTACGTGCTCAACAGCTTCGGTGTCCTCAACCAGACGCTGCGTGACCTGCGTACGTTGCACGGTTTCGCCGGTCGCGTCGGCCGCACCCTCGACCCGCACGAAATCGGTGAGGTCGCCGCATCCGAGTTGTTCCACGTCCTGCGCGCCACCGGCGTCGCGATCGTCCGGTTCACCGACGACGGAGCGATCGTGCACCAGCGTGGCGACGTCCCGGTCGATCTGCCGATGGCACGAGGTGACGAACGATGGGCCGAGTTGCTCGCCGAACCGACCGCCCACGTCGTGTCGCCGAGCGTCGTGCGCCGGTTGGTGCCGGTCGACGCCGATCGGCCGAGCACGCCGTTGCTGGTCGCCGGGATGTCCGACGCCGGCGTCGTGTTCGGGGCGATCGTCGTGTTCGTCCAGTGGAACACCGGCGAGGAGTTCGGCGAGGAGGCGCTCGTGCGTCTCACGAGCATGTCCGAGCAATTGTCGTCCAGCCTCCGCAAGGGTGTGCTGCACGAACGGTTGGAGTGGGAAGCACGCCACGACGCGCTGACCGGGCTGCCGGCCCGCACGCTGTTCGAGCGGTATGTGGCCGACGCGGCACAATCGTCGGGCCCCGGCGTCCGGGCCGTGATGATGCTCGACCTCGACCGGTTCAAGGAGGTCAACGACACGCTCGGCCACCACGCCGGTGACGAGCTGCTCGTCGAGTTCAGCCGCCGCATGACGTCGGTGCTCGGCCCCCGCGACGTGTTGGCCAGGTTGGCGGGAGACGAGTTCGCGGTGCTGTGTCGTCGGGAGACCAGCGAGGAGGTGTTCGAACTCGCACAGGCCTGTGTGCGCGAGGGCGGTCGCCCGGTGACCCTCGACGGGCTCGAGATCGTGGTGACCGTGAGTCTGGGCGTTGCCGAGATCATCCCGCGCGACCGGGAGGCCACGCAGCCGATGCGCCGGGCCGACATCGCCATGTACAACGCGAAGTGGCAGCGGACCGGCGTCGAGCTCTATCGGGACGAGATCGACCGGCGGACGCCGGCCCGGCTGTCGATGCTCGGCGACCTGCGCACGGCGATCGAGACCGATCAGCTCACCGTGGTGTACCAGCCGAAACTCGATCTCTCGACCGGTGAGATCGTCGGTGCCGAGGCGCTCGTGCGATGGGACCATCCGGTTCGTGGCACCGTGCCGCCGACCGAGTTCGTGCGGGTGGCCGAAGACACCGGTCTGATCAAGCAGCTGACCGACATCGTGTTGGCGAGCGGTATCCGGATGCTCGCCGAGGTGCAGCAGGCGGGGCTCCACGTCGATCTGTCGGTCAACGTGTCGACTCACGATCTGTTCGACGCCCGCTTGCCCGACCGTGTTCGCGGTTACCTCGACTCCCACGGTGTCGACCCGTCGAAGCTCACGTTGGAGATCACCGAATCGTCGTTGTTCGTCGATGCGCCTCGAACCCGCGCGACGATCGACGGGCTGTACCAGGTCGGTTTGCGGATGGCGGTCGACGACTTCGGTACGGGCTACTCGTCGCTCAGCTACCTGCGGCGGCTGCCGGTGCACGAACTGAAGATCGACCGGAGCTTCGTCGCTCGCATGCTCGTCGATCCCCAGGACGAGGTGATCGTCCGGTCGACGGTCGACCTGGGCCACAACCTCGGCCTCGCAGTGGTGGCCGAAGGGGTCGAGTCGCTGGATGTGCTCGAGCGGCTCCGGGCGATCGGTTGCGACGTGGCCCAGGGATATGTGATCTCCGAGCCGTTGCTCGCCGGTGACCTCATCGGCTGGTTGGAGGGTTCCACACCCCACGCCTGGCACGGCTCGGGCGACTGAATCGATCGCGAGTGACCGGCTCGCCGTTCAGGCGGGACCGGTGACGCTGCGCAGGGGTTCGCCGTGGGTTCGGCGCCTCAGGTTCTCGAGGAACTGGTGGGCCGAACGATGGCGCGATCGGTCGGTGCTGCCCGACGAGTGCGGGGTGACGATCACGTTCGGCAACTCCCACAGCGGGCTCGTGGAGGGGAGCGGTTCGGTGGCGAACACGTCGAGGCCGGCGCCGCCGAGGTGACCCGAGGACAACGCGTCGGTGAGCGCCTGCTCGTCGACGATCTCGCCTCGCCCCACGTTGACGAACCATGCGCCGCTGCGCATCGCGGCGAAGGCGTCGGCGTCGAACATGCCACTCGTCTCCGCGGTGAGTGGCGCCGCGACGACGACCGCGTCGGACCAACCGATCAGTTCGCGGAACCGGTCGTTCGGCCAGGTCTCGCACGGCTCGTCGCCCTGGACCGTGCGCCGGAGTCCGATGACCTTCATCTCGAACGCGGCAGCCAATCGGGCGACCTCGGCGCCGATGCCGCCGAGCCCGACGATGCCGAGCCGCAGCCCGTGCAGATCGCGCGACGGACCCGGCGACCAGCGGTGTTCGCTCTGGGCGCGTGCGAGGCGTGGCAGGTCGCGGCTGAGCGCGAGCAGGTAGAGCATCACCGTCTGCGCGATCGATGGTGCCGACGAGCCGGCGCTGCTGGTGACCGTGACGCCGCGGTCACGGATGGCACCGAAGATCGGGTGGTCGGTGCCGGCGGAGAACGACTGGAGCCACTCGAGACCGGGTGCCCGGGTGCACGCTCCGAGGAACGACCCTGACCGCTCGGGCCAGATGTCGGCGGAGAAGAAGGCGATCGTGATGCGCTCCAGGTCGGCCGGCGTGACGTGCTCGTCGCCGATCAGGCGGACCAGGTCGATCGACGGGTCGATCGCGACGACGTCGTCGCCGTATTCGTCCCAGACCGTGTCGGAGCAGAAGAGCGTCGCCATGTCTGCGGACGGTACTCAATCGATCGTCGCCCGCCGGTAGCGTGCCGTGTACTACCGGGAGGTGTCTGGGTACCTGGTGGGCTCCGCCGCCTTCAAAGCGGTTGGGACGGGCGATCCCCGTCCGGCGGGTTCGATTCCCGTCCACCTCCGCCAAGGCGTCTCTGGACGTCCACCGAGTGTCATGGCGTAGCGCTTGACCTGGGAGAATGTCTACTGACGTTCATGGACGTCCAGAGGCGTTCATGGAGTGCAACTCTCAGTGTAACTCTCAAAGTCGAGCCGTTCGGCGGTAGCTTCGGGTGGGGTACAGCAGTGGGAGGTTCCACCGTGCCCCGTGCTCCTCGTGGCAAGAGAGTCCGCGATCCATCAGACGGATCGTTCGTGGTCGTCAACCGTGCTCCGCGCGGTCAACCCGACCCGTACTTCGATAGGGCGCGCAACGTGTGGGTGGCCCCGTGGCGGAAAGCCGATGGTCGTCTTGGCAAGCCGACCGGCCGAACGCGAGCGGCTGCGGAAGCATCTCGCAATCGCCACATCGCCGACGAGGCAGCAGACGCCAAGCTCGGGTCCCTGGCCGACGGATTCCACGCCGGCACGACGCTGGCCGAGCTCGGCAGGTGGTGGCTGGATCACGTCGCCGTGCATCGTGTTCGCGTGACGACCTGGTCGACGTACGACAAGCAGTTGCGGCTCGTCGGCACGCGGTTGGGGAACATGCCCGTCCGGAAGCTGCGGGCGGACCAGGTCGCAACGATGGTGTCCGAGCTGGCGAAGTCCGGTTCGCCGTCGCGTGCGCGCAACGTCCGAGCACTCCTTGCACAAGTGCTCGACGAGGCGGTCAATCTGGGGCTCGCCGACGACAACGTGGCGAAGAAGGTTCGGTCGCCGAGAGTCCCGAAGGTGCAACGGCGAACGCTGAGTCCCGGCGAGGTTTCGCAGTTGCTCGCGGCGTGCGACGAGCGCTACTCAGCCGCCGTTGCCTTGTGCTTCGTGCAAGGGTGGCGCGTCAGCGAGGCGCTCGGACTTGCGTGGCAGGACATCGATCTCGATGCGGGTGCCGTCCGGCTTCGCCGCGGGTCGACGTACGCCGATGGCATCGGAATGGTGCTCGGACCACCGAAGACGAACCGGACGGCGGGTAGACAGCTCTTGGCCCCGACTGCGCTTGCGTTGTTGAAGGCCCATCGACACCGTTGGTTGGATCTGCGTAAGAAGTCCGTTGTCGCCTGGCCCGAGGTCAACTACCACGGCGAGGAGCTCGATCTTGTCTTCGTGACGCCGTCGGGGAAGTCGATGCTTCGCCAGCATGTCGACAAGGCGATCCGCAAGGCCGCCGAGCAGATCGGCATCGACCCCTCCGAGGTCAGTACTCATACCGGGCGACGCTCCGTCGTCACCAACCTGTACGCATCAGGGGACCTCGATCTCGAGGACGTCGCCCGATTCGTTGGCCACTCGGACGTATCGACGACGCGCGGCTACGTGCAGTCGGAGGGCGAACGACCGCTCATGGTCTCCCGGAAGGCCTTCGAGATTCTCGACAGTCGCTCGAAACAGGTGGACGACGTCGAGCCGTAGTTGTGCATGGTGGATCTCGAACCGCCGGTGGGTGGGGCTGCTTGGCACGAGCCGATCCGCGACCGAGGAGGAGCAATCGTGACGACAGCGAGCATCGACGAACGAGGCCGAGGCGGTGACCCACGCCAACTGTTGACGGTTGCCGACACCGCCGACTACCTCGCCATGAGTCGAGGCGCCGTATACAACCTCCTGCGGACGGGCGAACTCAGATCGATCCACATCGGCCGGAGTCGCCGCATCGTGCTCGCCGACCTCTGGGAGTTCGTTGATGAGCGAATGGTCGGAGTCTGACGTCGTCGGCGCGTTCCCTCGGTCCGTCCGATGGTGCCGTCCGGGTCGCCACCGATCGGCACTTCGGCCATGGTCCGAACCGCACGCGAGCCGGAGCGTTATGGGGCGCTCTGCCGTGCGCATCTTGCCGGTTCTCGGACGGGTCCGAGGCCGTCGCGGCAACGCGAATATCGAGCACTGCAGTAGGGCCGCAGTGCAGCGCGACGTCGGTGCCGCTGATGGTGATTATTTCGAGCTTTATCGGGTGCCCCGAACTGTACGTCAGCCAAGGGTCGGTTCACCGTCCGGCCACACCGTCGAGGAACTCGCGCAGGATGTCCGATTGCCGGAGTGGCCCATCCGGGCAGTTCGATACGCAGACCCTTGGGAAGTTCGTGCTGGCTACGCGGCCTTGAAACCGAGCGGGCCAACCCGACTGCGTACCCAACGTGACCGGCCGACGGGGCCGCTCAGGCCTGCTCGCCATCGACGAGGGCGGCAGGACGGGTTGTGGGTGGCCGACGCTGATCGGTTGACGTTGACGTCGCCGATGACCGCTGGAAGGGTTTGGGGTATGACGATCGACGTTCGGCCCGCGACGGTGTTCGAGGACGTGGAGACGATGGTCGGACCGAAGCGGCCCGATGCAAGCGTGTGTTGGTGCTTGAGCTATCGGCTCATGTCCTCGAAAGAGAATCGGGAGCTCGTGGGTCCGGCGAGGGGTGAACGAGTGCGGCAACTGGTGCGGCAGAGTCCTCCGCCTGGAATGCTCGCCCATGACGGCGATGAAGTGGTCGGCTGGGCCGCTGTCCACCCTCGCCGAAACACGAGTTTCGCCCGTAACCGCAAGATTCCTCACGTGGACGACGTGGATGTCTGGTCGGTGTGGTGCATCCGCGTGCGACCTGGGCACCGCAAGGAAGGGATCTCACATCACTTGCTGGCGGGGGCGGTCGAGTTTGCTCGATCGAATGGTGCGGCGGCGATCGAGGGCTACCCGCTCGACAACCAAGGCGCGAGGGTCGATTCCACCATGGCCTACGTCGGCACGTTGGCCCTCTTTGAGAAGGCAGGCTTCGTGAAGGCCGCCGACACCGATTCGGTCCTGAACGGCTTCCCACGGGTCCTCATGCGACTCGATCTTCGATGAACTCGGCGCGCAGGTCGACTGTTGTGGGTGCTTGTTCAGCTGCGAGGGTCGAGGTGGTTCAAGAAGTTGAGGACGGCGGTGGTGAAGGCGTCGTTGTTGTCACCGGCGACCATGTGGCCGGTGTTGGAGACGTCAACGGCGGTTGCGTGTGGGACGGTGGCGAGGAACTCTTCGACGGTTTCGGGACTGACGAGGTCTGACATTGCGCCGCGAACGAGCAGCGTGGGTGCGGTGATGCGTGCGGCTCCATCGAGAAGTTGAGTTGCGATCAGCTCGAAGCGATGTGCGCTGTCTTCGGGGTGTTGGGTCAGTGCGTCCGTCTTGGAGGTGATGAATGCGGGGTCCCATCGCCAGACGTATCGGCCGTCGTCGCGTTGTCGTAGCACTTTGAGGAGGCCGTCGAGGTTGGTTGGTCGCGGGCGGTGTGGGTTGTAGGCGGCAATGACGTCGGAGGCCTCTTGCAGGCTTGTGAATCCGTTGGGGTGTGCGGCCATGAAGGCAACGATGCGTTGGGCGCCGGCGGTCTCCATGCGGGGGGTGACGTCGACGAGCACGACGCCGGCCCAGAGGTCTGGTGGGGCGTGTCGGTGAGCGTTGAGGATGGTCATGCCGCCCATGGAGGCGCCAACCGCGACGATTGGGCGGCCCCTTGAGATCTGGCCGTGGACGGCGAGCAGGTCGTGAGTGAGATCGTCGGTGTCGTAGTTGCCTGACGGGTCCCACTCGCTGTCGCCGTGGCCCCGTGTGTCGATCGTGATCACGGTGTTGCCGTGATCGTGGAGTGCGGTTGCGGTGTGGGTCCAGGCGTGTCGGTTCTGGCCTCCGCCGTGCAGCATGAGAACCGCAGGTCGCTCGTGGTGAGGGTCTCCGTCGAACACCTCTGCGGTGATCTTGATCGAGTTGTGGCCGCTCAGTGTGCGGAGCGATGTGTTCATAGTGCCTCGTGCGTGAGTCCGGGCGCGGCGGCTGGTTGGGCTGGGGTGTCGGTGGTTGTTCGGAGCGCGACTTCGCGCATGAACACGGCGGTGATGAACGCGGCGATCATGACGAAGGTGGCGTAGAAGAAGGTGGTGGTGATCGAGTCGGACAGTGCGGTGGTGACTGCGGTCTTGAGTGGTTCGCCGAGTTGTGAGATGGCGGTGGGGCTTTGTGCGAGGTCGGTTGTGTCGATTCCGGCTGGCACGTCGATGTCGGTGAGGTTGGTGTCGAGGTTGGTGTCGAGTTGGCGGTTGATGATGGTGCCGAAGATCGCGAGGCCGAAGGTGCCGCCGATGGTTCGGAAGAAGTTGACCGATGCGGTGCCGGCGCCGAGGTCTCGGAACTCGACGGTGTTCTGTACGGCGAGGGTGAGTACCGGGAGTGCGATGCCGATGCCGACGCCGAGCACGATCATCCACAGGGACGACAGTGTGCGTCCGGTGTCGACGCCCATGGTGGACAGCAGGTAGAGGCCGAGTGCTGCGAGGGATGTCCCGATCATCGGGTAGATGCGGTAGTGGCCGGTGCGGGTCGTGAGTCGGCCGGTGATCAGCGAGGCGACCATCATCGAGGCCATCAAGGGGAGCAGCAGGAGTCCGGCGTTGGCTGCTGCCTTGCCTTGCACGCCTTGGAAGAACAGTGGAAGGTAGACGATTGCTCCGTACATCGCTGCTCCGGCGAGCAGCGACACGATGCTGGCTGCGGTGTAGCCGGTGCGCGAGAACATCCGCAGTGGGAGCACCGGTTCTTCGGCTCGCCGTTCCTGCACGATGAACGCGCCGAGCGCGGCGACAGCGAGTGCGAACAGCCCGATGGTTTGGGGTTCGCCCCATCCGTATTGTTCGGCTGCCCAGACAGTGGCGAGCAGCGAACTGACGATGGCGGTGACGAGGAACGCAGAACCGGCGAGGTCGAGGCGGTGCTCAGCCTTCTTGGGTTGGATCTTGAGCACGATGCCGGTGACGACGAACGCGGCGGCGCCGATCGGGAGGTTCACGTAGAACACCCATCGCCATGAGAGGGCGTCGGTGAGGAATCCGCCGACGAGTGGTCCCAGCACGCTGGCGAGCGCGAAGGTGCCGCTGAGGTAGCCGGTGTAGCGGCCGCGTTCGCGGGGCGGCACGATGTCGCCGACGATGGTGAAGGTGAGTGCGAACAGTCCGCCGCCGCCGATTCCCTGGATGGTGCGGAACGCGATGAGTTGACCGAGGTTCTGGGCGGCGCCACACATCGCAGAGGCGACGAGGAAGATGACGATCGCGGTCTGGTACACCTTCTTGCGGCCGTAGAGATCGGAGATCTTCCCGAACAGCGGCATGCTCGTCGCAGAGGCGACGAGGTAGGCGGTGAACACCCATGACAGGTGATCGATCCCGCCGAACTCACCAACGATGGTCGGCAGCGCCGTCGACACGATCGTGCTGTCGAGCGCGGCGAGCATCAACCCGGTCATCAGCCCGATGATGATGATCGTGCGTTGTCGGTGCGTGAGCTCGGTCGATGGCGCTGCGTCGGCGTGCTGTGTGGTCATGACACGGTCACGTCGAGGCGTTCGAGGCCTCGTAGCGTCAGGCTCGGCCGCCACGCGGCGCCGGTGTCACCGTCCACCGTGGGGAATCGTCGCAGTAGTTCGTTGAAGACGATCTCGCCTTCGAGTCGAGCGAGCGGAGCGCCGAGACAGAAGTGGATGCCAGCGGCGAAGCTGAGGTGTTGGATCCCGGTCCGGGTGATGTCGAATCGGTCCGGGTCGTCGTAGCGGTCCGGGTCGCGGTTCGCGGCGCCGAGCATCGTGAGCACGACATCGCCTTCGGCAATGTCGCATCCGTCGATGTCGGCCGGCTCGAGGGCGACACGCGCGTCGAGTTGCACCGAACTCTCATAACGCAGCATCTCCTCGACAGCGCCGTGCGCGAGGTCGGGACGAGACCGCAACAGGTCGAGTTGGTCACGGTTGCCCAGCAGCGCGAGGAGGCCGTTGCCGATCAGGTTCGTCGTGGTCTCGAAACCCGCTGCGAACAACAAGATGATCGTCGCGATCAGCTCGTCATCGTTGAGCCGGTCCTGTTCGACCTGCACACCGAGCAGTGCGCTGATCAGATCGTCGCTCGGGTTCTGGCGCCGTTGCGCAATCAGCCCGGTGAAGTAGTCGGTCATCGCTGCGCTCGCGGTACGGGCCTTGACTGCTGTGGCGGCGTCGACCATGGGTTCCAACGCCGCAGCAGCATCACGCACGAGGTAACGGAACTGTTCCCGATCGTGTTCGGGCACTCCGAGGAGTTCACCGATCACCTGCACCGGCAACGGAAAGGCGAGCACGTTCATCACGTCGCCACCACCGTCGTCGGCGAGGTGGTCAAGATGCTGGTTCACCATGTCGGTGATCGCAGGTCGGAGTTCCTCGACACGGCGCGGCGTGAACTCTCGCGACACGAGCCCACGCAGCCGCGTGTGGTCGGGTGGGTTCTTGCGCAGCATCGAGTCGCTCGACAGCAACGGGACCCGATGTTCAGCGTCGTCCGCGTCGGCCGGGCTCCCGAAGATGCGGTTGGTGCCATCGCCTTTGCCGAACCGGTTGTCGCGTAACACCGAGCCGCAATCCTGGTACCGGGTGACGACCCACATCGGCAGCATCTCACTGCGATGAATCGGTGCCGCCTCGCGAATCCGCTGATACGACGGATATGGATTCGCTCGAGTGTCGAGGTCGCTGAACAACGCCAGCAACTCGCGATCAGCTACCGCTGTGCTGTCGGTCAGATCGGTCATCGGTCATCTCCCGTGTCGTCGTTGGTCATCGTGCGCCAAGCCCATTCATGACAAGCCCGCAGATGTCAGCCGCGACCTCGTCGACATCGAACGCCGGGGCCCGACCGTCGCCGGCCACGACGTGATGAAGACCCGTCAAGGTGACCGCGCCGTAGATCACCGCCGTCGCGTTCTCGATCGACACCTCCGCCAATGAACCGTCGACCGCCCCCTCGACCAGCAGCTTCGCGACCGGTCGGTGAAACGCCTGCTGCACAGCGTCTGCGATATGGGGCAGACGATCGATACGACCAAGTTCCGCGAGCAACATCTGACACGTCGCGGGATCCTCGGCCATCGCCGCCAACTGGGCCCGAATCACAGCCTCCAACCGGACCGCAGCCGCAGCTGACCCCTCGATCGCCGTCGCGACAACCACAGAGGTCCGATCGAGCCAATCCTGGAGCAAGAACGCCAGGATCTCCTGCTTGCCGGCAAAGTTGTAGTACAGCGTCGACGACGGCACCCCCGTCGCCTCACTCAACGCCTCGATCGTCGCCGCGTCATACCCCCGCTCGGCGAACACCGCGGCGCCGAGGCGCAACTTGGCAGCCAGATCAGCTGAGACCGAACGCATCAACGTGCCCTTCGCCTGGTGTGCACATCGCTGTCAGATCGATGCATCATCGACCTCTACATCGGGATGCGCACCGAACTCTGCGAGACGAGCAATGTCGACCGCGATGAACACAGCCGTCGACTCGACGAACACACCACCAGGCCCAGTGCCCGACGCCGCGATGTGTAAACGACGCCCATCACGCTCGACCAACCAGGCTCGAAACTCGAGCGGTACACCCAACGGGCACGGCGCCCGATACCGCAACGTCAACTCACCAGTGAACGCCATCGTCCCCAAAATCGGAAGCAAACCACCAATCGTTTCATCAACACACGCCGCGACTACGCCACCATGACCGCGACCCGGCGCACCCTCCCAACCCGCCGCCAGCGTGACCGTGCCAACCGACTCATCGTTCTCCCGCCGGATCCGCACCCCGATACTCAACGGATTCGCAGAACCCGAGACCGGCGAGTCGTGAAAAAGATCAACGAACGCGCCGTCTTCGACAACATCGCTCATCGTCCCCGACTTCAACGCAGCAGCAAACCGCGGGTTCGCTGCCATCTCCTCAAGCCGACTTCGGAACGGACACGCCTCGACCTCAGCCACCATCGCCTCAACCTGCGCAGCGATCCGACGCAACACCGACACATCAACACGACGCGACACAAGACCATGAGCGAGCTGTCGCACCACCAACGCTGCATCAATCCGTGCCGGCAGATCCGAATGGTCATCGATCAGGCCCGAACCATTCCCAGCAGTCACGCCACAACCCCGACCCCATCATCAACACGCTCCACACCGGACAAAACCGAGCACACCACCACCGCGGTCGCCTGC
>CAXAWD010000062.1:0-12398 GCA_963972325.1 uncultured Acidimicrobiaceae bacterium | reverse complement strand
CGCCCCGAACGTGCTGGTCAACCTGGGCGCCAACGACTCGGGCCGGTGCAACGTCGACCTCCGGTGCGCCCGCGATGCGATCATGCACCTCGTCGACACGATCGGGCCCGGCCACCACATCTGGTGGCCCCAGATCACCCGCCACCCCTCCTACCAGCACCAGGCCGACACCTGGAACCTCGCCCTCCACCAGATCGCCGAGGAACGAGACGACTTCTTCACCTGGAACTGGCCGCAGGTGATGGTGGCCGGCGGGTTCCGCTCGGGCGACAACACGCACCTGTCGGGCGACGGCTACCGCACCCGCTCGCAGTTCATGGCGCACGAGTTCAGCGCCGACCTCGTCGCCGCCACCCGAACCGGCGGCGATGCCCCGTTGGCGTCCACCACCGGCACGACCACCGGCCTCGTACCGGTCGGGCCGATCCGCGTCATCGACACGCGCGACGACCCGCCCGGCACCGTCCCGGCCGACACGGCGATCGAGGTCGACGTGTCTGCCTACGTGCCCGACGGAGCCACGGCGGTCGCGGCGTACGTGTCGGCCACCAACACCACCGGGCCCGGATTCCTCACGGCGTACGAGTGCGCCTCCGGCCGGCCCGAGGCATCGGCCGCCAACCACACGACCGGGCAGACCCGCGGCGCCGTCGCGATCACCCCGATCTCCGATGACGGCACGTTCTGCCTCTACACGCTCGCCGAGGCCGACCTGCTCGTCGACCTCCAGGCGGCATTCGTCCCCGACCACGACGAAGCCGCGCTCCGCTTCGATCCGCTCGACACACCGGAACGCCTCGTCGACACCCGCGAATCCGGCCGCCATCGGATCATCGAGATCGACGCGCCCGAGGACGCAGAGGCGGTCGCGATCAGCCTCACCGCGGCGTTCACCGACACGTTCGGCTTCCTCACCGCCTACCCGTGCACCCCCGACGTGCCCGTCGTGGCCACCGTTAACTACCAACCCGGCGAGGTGGTGTCGGGCACCGCGTTCGTACCGGTCGGCGACGACGGCACGGTCTGCGTGTACGTGCTGACCGACACCGACGTCACCGTCGACCTCACCGGCACGTTCGCCCCCGACGGCGAACTCGTGTTCCAGCCGGCCCGGCCCACCCGCATGATCGACACCCGCGTCGGCATCGGCGGCTGGACCCCGGTCCACGGACAGTTCCAGACGATCGAAGCCCGTGTCGCTCCGGCCGACGCACAGGCCGTCAGCGGCACGCTGACCCTGGTCTCGCCGATGCGCCCGGGGTTCCTCCGGGCGTGGGGTTGCGGCCCCGAGCCCGACACGGCCAACGTCACGGGCCTGGCGGGCGACGTGCTCGCCAACGCCGTCACCACCGGCATCTCCGACGACGGACGGCTGTGCATCACCGCTCGCGCTGCCACGTCGACGATCTTCGACACCAGCGGCTGGTGGGTTCCCGACGCGTGAGGCACCACTACCGGGGCCGGCGCCGCAACGATTTCCGCGGTCCCGGTGGTACCCATCGGTAACTCTGCGAGACTGCCAGCATGATCTTCGACGGCTTCGTGCATCAGCTGCCCGACATCGACCCGGCCGAAACCCAGGAATGGTTGGACTCGCTCGACGCGGTGGTCGATGTCCACGGCAAATCCCGGGCCCGTTTCCTCTTGAGCAAGCTGCTCGACCGGGCCAACGCCAGCCAGGTCAGCTTCCCGGCCACCGTCAGCACGCCGTACGTCAACACGATCCCGCGCGAGCAGGAGCCGTTCTTCCCCGGCGACGAGCACATCGAGCGCCGTATCCGGGCCTACATCCGCTGGAACGCGGCGATGATGGTCGTCAAGGCCAACAAGCACGCCGACGGCATCGGCGGCCACCTGTCCACGTTCGCGAGTTCGGCGGCACTGTACGAGATCGGGTTCAACCACTTCTTCCGTGGCAAGGACGACGAGCCCGGCGACCACGTCTACTTCCAGGGCCATGCGGCACCCGGCGTGTACGCCCGCGCCTACCTCGAGGGCCGGATGACCGACGACGACCTCGACCATTTCCGCCAGGAGATCGGCCGCGGTGGTCGCGGTCTGTCGAGCTACCCGCACCCGCGCCTCATGCCCGACTTCTGGGAGTTCCCCACCGTGTCGATGGGCCTCGGGCCGATCACCGCGCTCTACCACGCACGGTTCAACCGGTACCTCCAGAACCGGCAGCTCGACGACACCTCGGGCAGTCGCGTGTGGGCGTTCCTCGGCGACGGCGAATGCGACGAGCCCGAGACCCTCGGCGCGATCTCGCTCGCCTCACGCGAACAACTCGACAACCTGGTCTTCGTGGTCAACTGCAACCTGCAGCGCCTCGACGGCCCGGTGCGCGGCAACGGCAAGGTCATCCAAGAGCTCGAAGCCGTCTTCCGCGGTGCCGGCTGGAACGTGATCAAGGTCGTGTGGGGCTCCAAGTGGGACGAGCTGCTCGCCAAGGACAAGGACGGCGTGCTCCTCAACAAGATGAACACCACCGTCGACGGTGAGTTCCAGCGGTACGCGGTCGAGAGCGGCGACTACATCCGCGAGCACTTCTTCGGCCCCGACCCGCGTCTGCGGGCGATGGTGTCCGACCTGACCGACGACGAACTCCGCACGCTGCCGCGCGGCGGTCACGACTACAAGAAGCTCTACGCCGCCTACAAGGCCGCCACCGAGAACCTGGGGTCGGGCCGTCCGACGGTCATCCTCGCGAAGACGGTCAAGGGCTGGACCCTCGGCCCCGGCTTCGAGGGCCGCAACGCCACGCACTCGATCAAGAAGATGACCAAGCAGCAGCTGCTCGACCTGCGCGATCGGCTCCACCTCCACGACGAGATCCCCGAAGAGTTGGTCGAGGCCAACGACCCGCCGTACGTCCGCCTGCCCGAAGACTCCGTCGAGTACCAGTACATGGTGGAGCGTCGTCGGGCGCTCGGCGGTTCGCTGCCCAAGCGTGTCACCACCGCTCGGCGACCGTTGTCGTTGCCGAGCGCCGACACGTTCGCCGAGATGCGCGACGGCTCGGGCAAGCAGGAAGTCTCGACCACGATGGGCTTCACCCGCCTCCTGCGCAACCTGTGCCGCGACGAGAACGCCGGCAAGCGGATCGTGCCGATCATCCCCGACGAGGCGCGCACGTTCGGCATGGACGCACTGTTCCGCGAACTCGAGATCTACGCGAGCCAGGGCCAGAAGTACGAGCCGGTCGACCACGACCTGCTGCTCTCGTACGCCGAAGACTCCGACGGGCAGATCCTCGAGGAGGGCATCACCGAAGCCGGTTCGATCTCGAGCTTCATCGCCGCCGGCACGAGCTACGCCACACGTGGCGTCCCGATGATCCCGTTCTACACGTTCTATTCGATGTTCGGGTTCCAACGCGTCGGCGACCTCGTCTGGCAGGCGGCCGACATCCGCACCCGCGGATTCATGATGGCCGCCACCGCCGGCCGCACGGCACTGCTCGGCGAAGGCCTGCAGCACCAGGATGGCCACGGGCTGGTGCTCGCGTCCACGGTGCCGGCCGTCCAGGCCTACGACCCCGCATTCGCGTACGAGGTCGGTGCGATCGTCCGGGCCGGCATCGAGCGGATGTACGGCTCGACGTCACGTGAGAACGGGGGCGACCTCGACCCCGACGTCATGTACTACATCAACCTCTACAACGAGAACTACGTGATGCCGGCGCTGCCCGAGGATCGGGCCGACGAGATCGAGGACGGTGCCGTTCGCGGCATGTACCGGTTCGCCGAGGCACCCGAGGGTCCGTCCAAGCGAGCGACGATCCTGTTCTCCGGCGTGTCCCACGGGGCGGCGCGGGCGGCGGTCGATCAGTTGGCCGAACACTACGACGTGGGCGCGGAGCTGTGGTCGGTCACCAGCTACAAGGCCCTGCGCGAAGAAGCGTTGGCGGTCGAGCGACTCAACCGTCTCAACCCGACCGAACAGCCGGGGGTCCCGTTGGTCACCGAATTGCTCGAGCAGTCGTCGGGCCCGATCACCGCGGTCACCGACTTCATGAAGATCGTGCCCGAACAGGTCGCTCGGTTCATTCCCGACGACCGGCCGTTCGAGATCCTCGGCACCGACGGCATGGGCCGCTCCGACACCCGCGAGGCGCTGCGTCGCTTCTTCGAGACCGACATGGGCAACGTGGTCGTCAGCGTGCTGTCCGGCCTCATGGAGACCGGCGACGTCGACGCCGCCACGGTGGCCGACGCCATCAAGCGCTACGACATCGATCCAGACGCCGTCGACCCGTTCATCGTCTGACACGCCGACGGCGCGACGTCAGCGTCGTCAGCGTCGTCAGCGACGGCGGCGGCTGCCGATCGCATCGCGCAGCGCCGAGCCCTCGGCACCGCGCGCCTTGCGGAGCCGCTGACGTCGGGTTCGTTCGACGGCTTCGCTGGCGAGCAGGGTCGCCCCGGCACCGATCAGACCCCAGACCACACCGGCGACGAGTGTCACCACCACGCCGACGAGCACGACCGCCGCGAGCCAGATCATGTTGCGTTTGCTCACGCCTGGCACCGTAACGCGTGGGGGTGGTGCGCTCAGGTGACGCTGTGCCCCGTGACCGGCGGGTGGTCGCCACGCCAGAGCATCGCGAGGAGCACGGCGGGGATCAGTGCCGCCAGCACCAGCCCGGTCAGGCTGACCGCCAGGTCGCCGGTGGCGAGGCCGTCCCGGTGGGCCACGTGGTACACCGCGTGCGGCACGCCGCTCGCGAGGACCGCCAGGCACGCCGTCGCCACCAGCGCCCGGGAGAGCGTGACCATGGCGGCGACGACGAGCACACCGAGCGCGAGATAGAGCCCGCCGACGTCGCGAACGAGGTGTTCGTTGTACGGCCCGTCGACGCTCACCCAGGAACGACCCAGCCCCGGGAAGCCGTCGTAGAACGAGCGTGGCGCGAACTGCGCCCAGATCCCGATCTGCAACGCTAACACGGCGAGGTATCCCAGCGCGATGCGCATCCAGGTGCGTTCGGTCACGGGAAGCGACTCCACACGTCGACCGCCGCGACCGTGGGCTGCCACGGGGTCACGTCGCGGAACGCCCGACTCGAGATGCGATGTGATCGGGCGAGGTTCTCGCCCGCCTCCCCGGCCATCCGCTCGACGAGCGGCAGCGTGCGGAGCCCGGTCCGGCCCACTGCGGCTGCGAGCGCCGACCGGTGGTCGCTCCGACGGAGTGGCTCCGACTCGGCGATGTTGTACGTCCCGGCGGGGGCGTCGAGGGCCGCGACCACAGCCGCTGCAGCGTCGTCGGCGGCGACGAACGACGCGTAACCCTCGTCGGTGCCGAACAACCCCCACATCCCCTTGCCGGCCAGCTGCACGTAGGTCTGCATGTGCGCGCTGTCGGTCGCCATGAACATGGCGAAGCGCAGCACCACTCCGGCACCGCCCGCAGCGGTGACCGACGCCGCCGACCGCTCGGCGTCGGCGGTGGTTCGGTTGCCCCAGAAGTAGTCGCACGCGGCCTGTTCGTCGATCCAGGCGTCACCACCGTCGGCGTACGGGAAGGTGATCGACTCCTGCAGGTACCGACCGATGCCGAGATCGACGGCGGCAGCCGCCAGGTTGCGGGAGCCTTCCGATCGCAGCCGATCGTTGGTACGCCATCCCCGCTTGCGCATCGCGGACGAACCGGTCGGGATGTTGGTGGCGAGGTGGGCGATCGCGTCGTGGCCGGCGACCGCAGACCGGACCGATTCGGGGTCGAACAGGTCGCACTCGATCGGGGTCGCGCCCTGATCGACCAGCGTCGAGGCCTTCTCGGCCGAGCGGGCGAGGGCGGTGACGTCGTGACCGGCCGCGACCAGCAGCGGGATCGCTCGGCGACCGAGGACGCCGGTTGCGCCGGTGACGAAGATCTTGCTCATCTGATGACCCTTCCCATCCAGTTGATGGCGTTGTCGATCTGTCGTGGATCGACCGTGCTGTCCAGTTCGGCCACGAGGTCGCCGATCGTCACGGCGCGGAGCGAGTCGCGCCAGGCCGACTCGGCATTCCACATCGCCCGGGCGATACCGCACGGCCGGACGTAGTGTTCGAGGCCGATCGCGCTCGGGCCGCGTTGGCGGATCTCGGTACAGCGGAAGGCCGGTGTGTCACCGTCGACGGCGAGCACCACGTCGAGCAGCGTGATCTCGGCAGGTGCCCCCCGGAGCCGGTAGCCGCCTCGCCGACCCGACACCGACACGACGATGCCGGCATGGCTGAGCGCCTGCAGGTGTTTGGCCAGGTAGGCAGCGGGCACTTCGTGGAACTCGGCCAACCGGGCGCTGGGTAGCGCCACCCCGTCGGGCAAGGTACCCAGCAACGAACAGCAGTGCAGTGACCACTCGACGCCTTCACTCAGCTTCATACTCGGATGTTACTTATCCGGATATCGAATGTCCAGAGCGATGACCCACCGCCTGCACGCGTCGCGCGATGATGACCGCATGGTGGCGGTCGAACGAACGAACACGGTGCTCTACTGCGAGCAGTGGGCCGAGACGGCCAGGTTCTACCGGCACGCGCTCGGCTTGGCCGTCACGTTCGAGAACGACTGGTTCGTCGAGTTCGCCGTGCGTCCCGGGGCGTTCCTCAGCGTCGCAGACGCCTCCCGATCGTCGATCCGCCCGGGCGACGGCGCCGGCATCACGCTCAGCTGGCAGGTCGCCGACATCACCGCCGTACGTTCCTCGCTCGCGGCGACCGGTGTCGCTGTCGGTGAACCCACTCGCCGGTTCGGCGCCGACGTGTTCGACGTGTTCGACCCGGCCGGCAACCGAATCGAGTTCTGGTCCGGACCGCTCGGCGACGGGTGAACGTCAGCCCATCACGTCGACGACGGCGATCAGCACCAGCACGAGGACGATGCCGAACATCAACAGCGCCGCGGTGAGCGTGGGGTGGCTCGGTTGCTGGTCGCTGCCCGGTGACGTCATCGACGTCCAGGCTACGTGTTGTTCTCCCGTTCACTAGAATTTACGGCACGCCCGACCGGCCCGCCGGACCAACCGACGGCGTCACGCATCGCGGGCCCCGCCGAGCGGGCGCACGAGTCGATCAGGCATCTCGCGGAACACCTCGGCGACGCGTGGCAGGAACTCACCGAACGGGCTCGACGAACGCCAGTACATCGCGATCTGCCGACTCGGACGGGGTGGACCGAGTTCGACGATCTCGATGTCGTCCCAGGCCGGCACCGGCGGACTGACGGCCAGCCGGGGCAGCAGCGTGACCCCCGCCCCCGAGGCGACCATGTGCCGCAGCGTCTCGAGGCTCGTCGCCCGGAAGCCGTCTCGCTCGCTCGCGCCGGCGAGATGGCAGACGCTCAAGGCCTGGTCACGCAAGCAGTGACCTTCGTCGAGCAGGAGGATGGTCTCGTCGGCGAGCACCGTGATCGGCACCGACCCACGCCCGGCGAGTGGATGCCCGGATGGCACCGCGAGCACAAACTCCTCGTCGAACAGCAACTCCTCGTGGAGCCCCCGATCGACGATCGGCGTCGCCAGGAGCGCCACGTCGAGGCGGCCGTCGTGGATCTGCTGCACCAACACATCGCTCTTCTCCTCCGCCAGCATCAGCTGCAACCGCGGGAAGCGCTCGCGCAGCGGCGCCATCACGTGCGGCAGCACGTACGGCGCGAGGGTCGGGAAGATACCGAGCCGGAGCGAGGCCGCCTCGGGGTCGTCGTGGAGCCGGGCGATCTGGCGGATGCCATCGGCCTCGCGCAGGATGCTGCGGGCGCGGGCGACGATCGCCTCGCCTGCCGGCGTCAGCAGGACACCGCTCGGGTTGCGCTCGACGAGCTCGACGCCGGGGTCGCGTTCGAGCTTGCGGATCTGCGTGGACAACGTCGGTTGGCTCACGAAGCACGCCTCCGCCGCCTTGCGGAAGTGGTGGTGCTCCGCGAGCGCAACCAGGTACTCGAGGCTGCGCAGATTCACACGGTCGAGTCTGCCAGCTCCGATTCGACGGCATCGGCCGATGCCGATTCGTCGCCCGCGTCGGCGTCGGGGGCCGAGGTGCGGATCAGGTGGTCGAACGCGCTCAGCGCCGCGGTCGACCCGGCACCCATCGCGATGACGATCTGCTTGTACGGCACGGTCGTGCAGTCACCCGCGGCGAACACGCCGGGCACCGACGTGGCGCCACGATCGTCGATCACGACCTCGCCCCGTTCGGAGAGTTCGACCGTGCCGGCGAGCCACTCGGTGTTGGGCAGCAACCCGATCTGCACGAAGATGCCGGCCAGCTCGACCGTGTGCTCCGAGTCGTCGGACCGGTCGCGGTAGACGAGACCGGTGACCTTCTCGCCGTCGCCGACGACCTCGGTGGTCATGGCGTTGACGATGATGTCGGCATTGGGCAGGCTGCGCAGCTTGCGTTGCAGCACGTCGTCGGCGCGCAGCCGGGTGTCGAACTCGATCAGCGTGACGTGACCGACGATGCCGGCGAGGTCGATCGCCGCTTCGACACCGGAGTTGCCGCCGCCGATGACCGCGATGCGCTTGCCCTTGAACAGGGGGCCGTCGCAGTGCGGGCAGAACGCGACACCCTTGTTGAGGTACTCGTTCTCGCCGGGCACGTTCATGTGTCGCCAGCGGGCGCCGGTCGACAGGATCACGGCGCGGGACCGGACCGATGCACCGCTCTCGAGTTCGACGCCGATCAGCCCGCCCGGCTCGTCGGCCGGAACGAGGGCCTTCGCCCGTTGCAGGTTCATGAGGTCGACGTCGTACTCGCGGACGTGCTCTTCGAGCGCAGTCGCGAGCTTGGGGCCCTCGGTGTACGGCACCGAGATGAAGTTCTCGATGCCCATCGTGTCGAGCACCTGTCCGCCGAACCGTTCGGCGACGATGCCGGTGCCGACACCCTTGCGGGCGGCGTAGACCGACGCTGCGGCGCCGGCGGGACCGCCACCGATCACGAGGACGTCGAACGGGGGCTTGTCGTCGATCGCCTTCGCTGCACGCTCGGCGGATCCGGAGTCGAGCTTCCCCAGGATCTCCTCGACGGTCGTGCGGCCCGAGCCGAACACCTCGCCGTTGCGGTACACGGTGGGAACCGCCATCACCTGTCGCTCGTCGACCTCGTCCTGGAACAGGGCGCCGTCGATGGCGACGTGCGAGATGTTCGGGTTGACCACGCTCATGGCGTTGAGCGCCTGCACCACGTCGGGACAGTTCTGACAGCTGAGCGACATGTAGGTCTCGAACTCGTGGGTGCCCTCGAGCTCACGGATCTGTCGGAGCGTGTCGTCGTCCAGGCGAGGAGCGTGGCCTCCCACCTGCAGCAGCGCGAGCACCAGCGACGTGAACTCGTGACCGAGCGGGATGCCGGCGAACCGGACTCGCACGTCGGTGCCGGTGCGTTCGATCGAGAAGGACGGGGCGCGGGTGTCGTCGCCGTCGGTCCGGACGGTGATCCGGTCGGACAGCGCGGCGATCTCCGCGAGCAGGTCGGAGAGCTCCGTCGACTTCGCCGAATCGTCGAGCGTGGCCACGAGTTCGATCGGGTGGGTCACATTGGTGAGGTGCTGCTGTAGTTGTGCTGAGAGGTTGGCATCGAGCATGACGTGACTCCTGGGGGGTGTGTCGGAGAAGCGAACGGCGGAACGAGGGTGCGGTGGAGGGGCGCGGCACGCCCCTCCACCGTCGGAGAGCGTCGGGTCAGATCTTGCCGACGAGGTCGAGCGACGGGGCGAGGGTGTCGTCGCCCTCTTCCCACTTCGCCGGGCAGACCTCGCCCGGGTGGTTGCGCACGTACTGGGCCGCCTTGACCTTGCGGAGCAACTCGACCGCGTTGCGGCCGATGCCCTCGGCGGTGACCTCGAAGAACTGGATGATGCCGTCGGGGTCGACGAGGAACGTGCCACGATCGGCGAGACCCTCGTCTTCGCGCATGTTGTCGAACTTGCGGGTGAGGTCGCCGGTCGGGTCGCCGATCATCGGGTACTGGATCTTGCCGATGGTGTCGGACGCGGAGTGCCACGCCTTGTGCGTGAAGTGCGTGTCGGTCGAGACCGAGTAGATCTCGACACCGAGCCGCTGGAACTCGGCGTAGTTGTCGGCGAGATCACCGAGCTCGGTCGGGCAGACGAACGTGAAGTCGGCCGGGTAGAAGAACACGACCGACCACTTGCCTCGCAGATCGGCGTCGGTGACTTGGACGACCTCGCCGTTGTGGAAGGCGGTGGCCTCGAAGGGCTGGATCTCGGTATTGATCACGGACATGTGTGAACTCTCCATCGGGTTGATTTTCGTACCCTGACCAGGGGGTCGATCAGGTGATGCCCCCACCATACGGACGGAACCGTGTCCCCCCAATTCGATTGATCCGATCGAATCGATAGCCACGGCCTATCGGCCGGTCGAGGGCACGTCGGCCGGGTCAGGTCGCACGATCGGGAACATCTGGTAGCTTCGGCCCGCACCGGAACACCCGGAAGTCCGCATGTCGCCACGAACCACCCAGATCGAGGACAGCACCGTCGAGCAGGTCGCGACGTTCGTGCGCGACGGCATCATCGGCGGCGAGTTCCCGGCGGGAGCGAAGCTGCTTCCGAAGCGGATCGCCGAACAGTGCGGCACCAGTTTCATCCCGGTCCGCGAGGCGCTGCGGCTGCTGGCGTCGGAGGGGTTCGTCAGCTTCGTCCACAATCGTGGCGTCTGGGTCACCCCGCTGTCGAAGGCCGACCTCCACGACATCTACACGCTCCGCATCGAACTCGAATGCGAAGCGGTCCGGCAGGCCTCGCCCTTCACCGAGGCCGAGATCGCCCATCTCGACGGGCTGGTCGAGTCGCTCCGGGCGCACCACCACGAACACGATCACGCCGGCATCGTCGCTCTGAACCGGGAGTTGCACTTCTCGATCTACGAGAAGGCGGGGTCACCTCGCCGCCTCAAGCTGATCGACCAGCTCTGGCTGCACTCCGCCCGTTACCAGCGGCTCGTCCTCGACTTCCGACACGACGCGGCCGACGCCGAGCACCGCGAGATGGTCGACGAGCTCCGTCGCGGCGACCATGACGCCGCAGCGCTCGCACTCCGGACGCACCTCGAGACCACCGTGCGTCTGATGACCGCCGGGATCGACGACGATCCCGAGGGCGACTCACCCGCGTCCGATCTCCTGCTCGCGTAGCTCCGCCACCGCCACGGCCACCGCCACGACGGCGACCGCGACTGCGACCTCCGGCACGGGCCTCGCCCCACTTGACCGTCCGGATGCACGGCCAGTAGTGTGAATATTATAATCTTGGTCCGACGCACCCGTGCCACGAGGCCCGGCGATCGCTGCGGCTTCGCGCCACGACGGTGCACCCGCAAACCGGATCAACCATGCAGAGAGGACCGACCAGATGAAGCTGCTCCGATACGGAGACCCGGGCGCCGAGCGCCCCGCCGTCATGCAACCGGGCACCGACACCGCGCTCGACGCCCGACCGGTGACCGACGACTTCGATCCTGCATTCTTCGCGTCGGACGGTCTCGAGCGCCTCGCGGCTGCCGTCGCCGCCGGCGAGCTCGAGCCGGTCGACATCTCCGGGCAGCGGGTCGGCGCACCGATGGGCCGCCCCGGCAAGATCGTGTGCATCGGGCTGAACTACCGCAACCACGCTGCCGAAGGCGGGATGCCGATCCCCGAGGAGCCGATCATCTTCATGAAGGCCCCGAACACCATGGTCGGGCCCAACGACGACGTCCGCATCCCCCGCGCGTCGACGAAGACCGACTGGGAGGTCGAACTCGCCGTCGTCATCGGCAGCGAGGCGAGCTATGTCGACAGCCCCGACGCGGCGCTCGCGCACGTCGCCGGCTATGCCGTGTGCAACGACGTTTCCGAACGCGAGTTCCAGCTGGAGCGGGGCGGCCAATGGGACAAGGGCAAGTCGTGCGACACGTTCAATCCGCTCGGCCCGTGGATCGTCACGCCGGACGAGTTCGGCGACCATCAGGCCAAGGACATGTGGCTCGACGTCGACGGTCGACGCGAGCAGACCGGCAACACGTCCGACATGATCTTCGCCGTCGACCACATCATCTGGTACGTCAGCCAGTTCATGACGCTCGAGCCCGGCGACCTCATCAACACGGGCACGCCCGCCGGCGTGGGCCTCGGCAAGACGCCGCCGCGATACCTCAGCGCCGGCCAGGAGATGGTCGTCGGCATCGAAGGTCTCGGCGAGCAGCGCAGCCGCACGGTCGCTGCCCCGTAACACCCGCACCGAGGTCCGGGTGGCGGGCTCCGCCGCTGGCCCGCCACCGGCAATTGTTATAATGTTCGCTCAGGCCGATCGGATCGATCGGCCGTCCCCCGATCCACGACCAGAGAAACGAGAACGCACCATGGGAGCACAGGCCAACGCCACCGCGAAGGGATTGGACTTGTCGC
>CAXAWD010000061.1:0-12429 GCA_963972325.1 uncultured Acidimicrobiaceae bacterium | reverse complement strand
GGAGCGATGTCCTCCATCAGCAGGGCGAAATCGAGTGGGACCCGTCCACGCACGATTTCGCCCTGCTGATGGAGGACATCGCTCCGGCACGAGCCGGCGACCAGCTCGCGGGCTGCTCGGTCGCCGAGGCCGAGCTGGTGGTCGATCAGGCGGTGCACCTGCACGCACCGACGTGGGGCCGGCTCGCCGAGCTCGAGGCGCACGACTGGCTGGGCGGCTCGAGCGACGACGGGCAGATCGCGTTCCGGACCCAGTTGTTCGAGGTACTGACGCCGGGCTTCGTCGACCGGTTCGCGTCGCGCCTCACCGCCGACGATCTGGCACTGGCCGCACCGCTCGGCGAGGCGTTCCCCGTCTGGTACGACCACGTGCGCGAGTGGGCCGACCGTCACGACGGTTGGTGCGCCGTGCACGGTGACTACCGCCTCGACAACATCCTGTTCGGCGCGCCCCCGTCGTCGCCGGCGATCACCGTCGTCGACTGGCAGACGGTGTCGATCGGCACCGGGCCCGCCGACGTCGCCTACTTCTGCGGCGCCGGACTGCTCCCCGAGGTTCGGGCCTCGGTCGAACGCGACCTCGTCGAGCGGTACGCCGCCGGTCTCCGTGCGGCCGGTATCGACGTCGACGACGACGCGGTGTGGGAGGGCTACGTGCTCGGCTCGGTCACGGGGTACTACATGGCGCTGTTGGCGTCTCAGATCGTCGAGCAGACCGAGCGCGGCGACGAGATGTTCGCCGTGATGGCCGAGCGGCACGCCGACCAGATGAGAACGGTCGGGCTGTTCGACCGCCTCGGTCTCAGCTGAGCCCGAGTGCCTCGTCGAGCGCCCGGGTCATCGGCCAGGTACCCGACGACGTGTTGGCCAACACGGTGTGGGTGGTGCCGGACACCGGGTCGTGCACGGTCCGGAACGACACGCCGGCGTCCATGCCCTCCAGCGACACGGTCGGTGTGGTCGGGTGGAGCCAGCACCCGAGCCCGTGGCGCATGGCCTGCTCGGGCGCCTCGCTGCGGGGCTCCATCATCAGGTCTCGGAGATCCGGAGGGACGACGGTGCCGCCCAGCCAGGCCGACCAGAGCCGGTGGACGTCGTCTGCGGTCGTGGTGAGGCCGCCGTCGCCCGACCCGAGCACCGGCAGGTGCAACACGTTGCTGCGCAGCCCATCTGGCGTGAGGTAGCCGACGGCGAGGTCGGATGCGAGTTCGTCGCCACGGACGAACCCGGTCGAGGTGAGGCCCGCCGGAGCGCACACCCGGTCGTGCACGAGTTGTTCGAACCGCACACCGGCCGCACGCTCCGCGAGCAACGCCAACACCACGTAGCCGCTGTTGTTGTAGCGGAACCGTTCGCCCGGTCGCTCTCGTTGCGGATACCCGTCGAGGATCGGCAGGTACGACTCGGTCGACGACAGCTGATGCACCGGGACGGGCATGACGTGGTCGTCGATGTCGCCGAGCACCGCCTCGTCGAGGTAGTCGCCGATGCCCGACCGGTGGGCCAGGAGGTGCCCGACGGTGACGGCGTCGTCGATGAGTGGGAGGTCGGGGCCCAGCAGCGTCCGAGCCGGCGTGTCGAGGCCGATCGTGCCGTCGGCGACCAGGGCGACCGTGGTGAGTGCGGTCCACCATTTCGTTCCGCTCGCGATGCCGAAGCGCGTGGCGACGGTGTTCGTGATGCCGTGTCGGCGATCGGCGAGGCCGAAGGCCAACGCGATCGTGTCGGCGTCGGGCCGGTCGACGCGGACGACACCGGAGAAACTCGATGATCGTGCGGTTCGTTCGACGACCGCCGCGATGTCGGACCGGTCAGCCACCGGCGAGCTGTTCGAGCATCGCCTTCATCTGGGCGTGGACGGCGTTGATGGCCTGCAGCGGGCGCATCATGACCTTGAACTCGACGATCATCCCGTCGTCGTCGCACGAGATGATGTCGACACCGTTCGCGTACTTGCCCTCGACCTCGGTCTCGAACTCGAGCATCGCGTGGTGGCCCTGCAGGATCTCCTTGGTGTACCGGAACGTCGAGCTCTCGGAGAGGCCCGCCGAGCCGGCCTCGGGATCGGCCTCGGCGAGGGTGCTCCCGGCGGCCCGGAGGTACAACTTCGTGATCTCGCGACCGCGCTGCGGGGTGAACACGATCGGGGACAGGAACACGCAGTCCTCGTGGAGCAGCGAGTCGAGCCCGCCGTCGAGTTCGCCCCGCGTGTGCCGGTGCCAGCGTTCGATGCAGGCGTGGATCGGATCGGTCACGGTCAGCTCGCTTCCAGGTGCGTGTGGAGGAACTCGACGACCTGCGGCCAGATCCGGTCGTACAGCTCCTGGTCTTGTGTGCCGAGCGCGTTGTGCGGAGCCATGAACGCGTGGCCGGAACCGGGGTGCACGGTGAGGGTGGCGTCCTTGCCCATCGCCTGGAGTTCGGCCTCGAGGGCGCGGGCCGCCTCGGGTGGGAAGAAGTCGTCGTGCTCGGCCATGTGCCCTTGGATGGCTGCGTCGATGTCGCGGTAGTTCGGCTGGTCGTCGCCCTGCGGGAACCCGTAGAACGGCACGAGCGCGGCGATCCGGTCAGGACGCTGCGCGGCCAGCAGGAACGACAGCATGCCGCCCATGCAGAACCCGACGACGCCGATGCCGTCGGTGGACGCGGCATCGTGGGCGGCGAGGTAGTCGACCGCGGCGCTCATGTCGCGCGCCGCCCGGTCGGCGGGCAACGCCTGCATGAGTTCGCCGGCCTTGTCCATTTCGGTGTGCCCGGCGAGTTCGCCGTGGTACAGGTCGGGTGCCAACGCGACGAACCCGGCGGCGGCGAGACGGTCGGCCATCTCCTTGATGCCGCTGTCGAGCCCCCACCATTCCTGCACGACGATCACGCCGGGCCCGCGGCGTCCCTCGGGGATCGCCAGGTACCCGGATGCCGTGCCGCCGTTGCTCGTGAAGTCGATCAGTGAACCCATGGGGCCACGTTACGACGCTGCGGGCCGTCGTGCCCGATCAGGGCCAGGAGCGAGGCTGGGCGCGCGTTCTACCATGCTGTTCATGCCGAGTGGTTCCGTCCCGTCGCCCGCCGTGTTGTGGGCTCCCTCCGACGATGCACGTACGTCGACGCGGCTCGGACGCTTCCTCACGTTCTGTGAGGAGCGTTCGGGGCGGACGTTCGAGGACTACGACGAGCTCTGGCGCTGGTCGGTCGGCGACGGCCTCGAGGAGTGTTGGGCCGCGATCTGGGATTTCTTCGCGATCGAGGCGGACGAGCCCTACCGCGAGGTGCTCGATCGCCGGGTGATGCCCGGTGCCGACTGGTTCCCGGGTGCTCGGCTCAACTACGCCCGACACATCCTTCGGTGGGCCGATGACGACCCCGACCGGGTGGCGATCGTCGGGTGCTCGCAATCGCGCGACCGCATCGAGATGACCTGGGGTGAGCTCGCCGAACAGGTGGCTCGGGCACGCCGCGGCCTCGAACGTCTCGGTGTCGGCGAGGGCGACCGTGTCGCGGCCTATCTGCCGAACGTGCCGGAGACGATCGTCGCGTTCCTCGCCACGGCGAGCCTCGGCGCGACGTGGACGTCGTGCGCTCCCGAGTTCGGCGTGCAGGCGGTGCTCGACCGGTTCGCGCAGGTCGAACCGACCGTGTTGCTCGCCGTCGATCGGTACCGGTACGGCCGGCACACGGTGAGCCGGACCGACGAGTTGGCGACGATCCGGGCGGGGTTGCCGTCGTTGGCGGCCACGGTCATGGTGCCGTATCCCGAGGCGACGACGTCCGGCGACGGCGTGATCGAGTGGCGCGAGCTGCTGGCCGAACGCGCGCAGATGGCGTATGCGTCCGTCGCCGCGTCGCACCCGCTGTACGTGCTGTACTCGTCGGGCACGACCGGTCTGCCGAAGCCGATCGTGCACGGGCACGGCGGCATCCTCGTCGAGCACCTGAAGGTGATCGGTCTGCACGCCGACATGGGCCGCGACGATCGGTTCTTCTGGTTCACCACGACCGGCTGGATGATGTGGAACTACGTCGTGTCGGGCCTGCTGGTCGGATCACAGCTCGTGCTGTACGACGGCGATCCCAATGCCGACGGACCGGAGACATTGTGGCGACTGGCGGCCGACGAGCGCCTGACGTGGTTCGGAGGTGGCGCACCGTTCTTCACCGCCTGCATGCGGGCGGGCATCTCGCCCGGCGAGCAGTTCGATCTGTCCGATCTGCGGGCGATCGGGTCGACCGGAGCGCCGCTGCCCGCCGATGCGTTCCGGTGGGTGTACGCGGCGGTGTCCCCCGACGTGCTGTTGTCGCCGATCTCCGGCGGCACCGATGTCTGCTCGGCGTTCGTGGGTGGCAGCCCGTTGACCCCGGTGTGGGAAGGCGAGAGCCCGACCCGCGAGCTCGGCGCCGCCGTCGAGGCGTTCGACGAGAACGGCGGAGCGGTCGTGGGGGAGCAGGGTGAACTCGTGCTCACGCAACCGATGCCGACGATGCCCATCGGGTTCTGGGGTGACGACGACGGCTCGCGGTATCGGGCGGCCTACTTCGCGGAGTTCCCCGGGGTGTGGCGGCACGGCGACTGGGTCGTGATCACCGAGCGCGGCAGTTGCGTGATCAGTGGCCGATCGGACGCGACGCTCAACCGCGGCGGGGTGCGTGTCGGCACGGCCGAGATCTATCGCGTCGCGGAGTCGATCGACGGTGTGGCCGACAGCCTCGTCGTGCACCTCGAGTCGTCGGACGCCGATCATCCCGGCCAACTCGTTCTCTTCGTCGTGCTCGACGAGGGAGTCGAACTCGACGACGAGATGCGGGGACGGATTCGTGGGGGTCTGCGTTCCGGTCTGTCGCCGCGGCACGTGCCCGACGAGCTGCACCGAGTCCACGCGATCCCGACGACGCTGAGCGGCAAGAAGCTCGAGTTGCCGGTCAAGAAGGTCCTCCTGGGCGGTGACCCCGCGACCGTCGCCAGCCGCGGCGCGTTGAAGGATCCGGCTGCGCTCGACGCGATCGTCGACATCGCAACGGATCGGTAGCCGCAACGGGTTGCGCCCAGCCTGTGGAACGGATACGTTCCGCTCCGGAACGCCACCGTTCCGGAAAGGCCCACGATGACGCAGACCGTCCCCCTCCACGAACAACCCGAGATCCATCAGCGGCGTTGGTTCCTGCTCGGCGTGATGTGCCTGAGCCTCGTCATGGTCGTCATGTCGGTGTCGGGCATCAACGTGGCGCTGCCGTCGATGCAGCAGAGCCTCGACGCCGACGCCACCGACCTCCAGTGGATCGTCGACTCCTACGCCATCGTCTTCGCCGGCCTGCTGCTCTCGGCGGGTGCGATCGGCGACCGGTTCGGTCGGAAGCTGGCGCTGATGGGTGGCCTCGCCGTGTTCGCCGCCGGCTCGTTGATCGGCGCCCTCGCCGACACGTCCAACATGGTGATCGTGTCGCGTGCGGTCGCCGGCATCGGTGCCGCGTTCGTCATGCCCGCCACGCTCAGCCTGCTGTCGGCGATCTTCCCGCCCGAGGAGCGGGGCAAGGCGATCGCGATCTGGGCCGGCTTCGCCGGTGCCGGTGGAGCGCTCGGCCCGCTCGTCGTCGGGTTCCTCCTCACCGGCTGGTGGATCTTCCCGTCGTTCTGGTGGGGCAGTGCGTTCGTCGTCAACGTCGTCGCCGCGCTCGCCGTGCTCGTCGCCATCGCCTTCCTGTCGCCACGCAGCCGTGACGACGAGCAGACCCCGCTCGATCCGTTCGGGGCGCTGCTGTCGCTGGTCGGCGTCGGTGCGTTGCTGTACGGCATCATCGAAGGCCCCGCCAAGGGTTGGGGCGACTCGCTCGTGGTCGGTGCATTCGCCTTGGCGGTGCTGACGCTCGTCGGGTTCGTCGTGTGGGAACTCCGGATCGACCATCCGATGCTGCCGATGCCGTTCTTCCGCGATCGCCGGTTCGCCACCGGCACCGGTGTGATCACGTTCGGGTTCATGGTCATGTTCGGGTTCTTCTTCCTGATCACCCAGTACTTCCAGTTCGTGCGCGGCTGGTCGCCGTTGCGCGCTGGGGTGGCCACCCTCCCGTTCCCGATCACGATGATCATCATGTCGCCGCGCAGCGAGGGGTTCGTGCAGCGCTTCGGCATCAACAAGGTGGTCGGGGCGGGGTTCACCTCGATTGCCGCGGGGTTCGTGGTGCTCGCGACGCTCACGACGAGCACGCCGTACCTCCTGATCGTCGTCGGCCTCGTGTTGCTGTCCGCCGGCATGGCGGTCACGATCGCGCCGGCCACCGGGGCGATCATGTCGTCGGTGCCGCTCAACAAGGCCGGTGTCGGATCGGCGGTCAACGACACCACGCGCGAGTTGGGCGGTGCGCTCGGTATCGCCATCCTCGGCAGCATCGTCACGTCGGGTTACCAGGCGCATTTCGACAGTGAGGGGCTGCCGGTCGAGCTCGCGGCCATCGCCGACGAGTCGATCGGTGGGGCCATCGGGATCGCCCGCCAGCTGGGCGGCGAGCAGGGCCTGTTGTTGATCGAGCGGGCCGGCGTCGCGTTCACCGACGCGATCAGCACCGCGTTCTAC
Source organism: uncultured Acidimicrobiaceae bacterium (assembly GCA_963972325.1). Classification (GTDB taxonomy): domain Bacteria; phylum Actinomycetota; class Acidimicrobiia; order Acidimicrobiales; family Ilumatobacteraceae; genus Ilumatobacter. The sequence continues at coordinate 5,867 of CAXAWD010000061.1, read as the reverse complement.
GTGTCGGCGGCGATCTCGGTGATCGCCGGCACGGTCGTGCTGGCGGCCGGTCGACGCGCACCCGACCCCGACGCCGTTCAGGAGGTCGTCGAGGTATGACCGAGTCGTCGGTCGATCCTCGGGTCGAACGGACCCGGCGTGTGGTGCTCGAAGCCGCGCTCGACGAACTCGCGGAGGTCGGCTACGGCGCGCTCACGGTCGAGGGCGTCGCCCGGCGTGCCGGCGTCGGCAAGGCGACGATGTACCGGCACTGGGCCGGCAAGCTCGACCTCGTCGGAGAGGCGATCACGATGCTGAAACAGAACGTGAAGGCGCCCGACACCGACGATCATCGCGAGCGCATCGCCGGTTTCGTGAGGGCCCTGGCCGAGCACCTCGCCGTGTCTCGCTCGTCGGCGTGTCTGCCGGCGATCATCGACGCGAGCGAACGCGACGAGGCGGTCCGGGAGATGCACCACCTGACGTCGGCCGCGCGCCGGGCGTATGTGGCGGACCTCCTCGACGAGGCCCGCCGAGCGGGCCACCTGGCGGCCGATCTCGATCTCGACCTGCTCGCGCAGTTGTTGGTCGGGCCGCTGTTCCTCCGGCGGTTGACCACCTCGGAGCCGTTCCCCGTCGACCGGGTCGAGGATCTCGTGGCGATGGTGCTCGACCCGTATTGGCAGGTGTGACGAGCACGGGGGAGCGGCGCCGGAGGTTACGCTCGGCGTCGTGACGCAGATCTATCTCGACCGCCTCGCCCGAGTACGTGCCGCCATGGCCGAGCAGGGCGTCGACACCCTGTTGCTCTCCGTCGGGCACGACCTGCCGTACCTCACCGGCTACCTCGCGATGCCGCTCGAGCGGCTGACGATGTTGGTCGTGCCGCGGGTCGGCGATGCCACGTTGCTGATCCCGCGCCTGGAGGCACCGCGGGTCGTCGTGCAGCCGGGTGTGTTCGACCTGCTGCCGTGGGACGAGACCGACGATCCGACGGCGATCGTCGCCCGTCTCGCACAGGGTTCGGCCACGGTCGCCGTCGGCGACCAGATGTGGGCACGGTTCCTCGTCGAACTCCTGCCGCACATGCCGAACGCGACGTTCCGGAGGGCCGTCGACGTCGTGGGTCCGCTGCGGATGATGAAAGACCGGGCCGAGATCGACGCGCTCGCCGCGGCCGGTGCCGCGGTCGACCGGATTGCTGCCGAGTTGCAGGCCGGCCGCATCCCGCTGGTGGGACGGACCGAGGCCGAGGTGTCGGCCGACCTGTCGGCACGCATCATCGCCGAGGGGCATCAGAAGGTGAACTTCGCGATCGTGGCGGCCGGCGAGAACGCGGCGAGCCCGCACCACCATGCCGGATCACGGGTGATCGGCGAGAACGAGATCGTCCTGTGCGACTTCGGGGGCACGATGAACGGGTACTGCTCCGACATCACCCGCTGCGTGTTCACCGGCGACATCCCGGCCGACGTCGCCGAGGCGTACGCCGTGCTGCGTGAGGCCCAGGCGGCGTCGGTGGCTGCGGCTACGGTCGGCACGCCGTGCGAGGAAGTCGACCGGGTCGGCCGGAGGATCATCGCCGACGCGGGCTTCGGCGAGTACTTCGTGCACCGCACGGGTCACGGCATCGGTCTCGAGGAGCACGAGGACCCGTACATCGTCGAGGGCAACGGGCTGCCGCTCGCGGTCGGGCACGCTTTCAGCGTCGAGCCGGGCATCTACGTGCCGGGCCACTGGGGCATGCGGCTGGAAGACATCGTGGTCGCCGGTGCCGATGGTCCGATTCCGGTCAACACGGTCGAGCACGACCTGGTCTCGGTCGGCTGAGCCTCAGGCGTCGCCGGTGTCGCTGTCTGGATCGATGTCGGGGTCGCCGTCGAGGGCGGTGACGTCGACGTCGTTGGTGAACGACGTCAGCTCGATCGACACGTCGGCGTTGAAGTACCGCGCGAGCACGCCCGCGTCGAGCGCGCAGTAGACCACGGTGCCGCCGAGCACCGGCACGTCGGCGCAGGCGGCGGGTCGGCCGGCGATCGTCTCGAGGTGGCCCTCGCTGAAGCCCACGCGTCGGGCGGCGTCGATCGAGAGTCGGGCGGCGATGCCGTCGGACCAGAACCGGTGCGTCACGTTGAGATCACTGATGCGGGCGTCGTCGATCGAGTCGACGCAGATCTGATCGTCGAGGCGGCACGTGCGTGACGACTCCCGGTCGATGATGAAGTCGACGTTGCCGATCGTGATCCGGGTTCGGTCGTCGAGTTGCCGGACCGTTGCCTGCGTCGTCTCACCGGTGGTGCTCGGGATGATGTCGTACGTGGCGGTGAACGTGACCGAGCCGGCCCGGTCGAGTCGTTCCATCACGACTTGTGCTGCGGCATCGTCGATGACCGGAATCGGTTCGAGTTCGGGACGCTGGCCCGTGAAACAACCGGCCGCCGAGAGCATCAGCCCGATGGTCAGTGCCACGAGACGGAAGCGGGGGATCGACCGGTGATGGTGCTGCGCCGTCGGCATGGATGCATCAGCCTACGGCGTTACCCTCCAGCCACGTGATTCGCCTCGATGCCGCCACCGTGCTGCTGCAGTGGGCGGTCGGCGGCATGTTCTTCTGCTGGTTCACCACACGGCGTCGCGAGGTCGGCCTCGGGTACGGCTGGCTGCTGCGTGGCACGTACGGGCTGTTGGCCGTGGGCGCCGCGATCGCCGGATTCCGATACGGCACGCTGGCCCTGCGCGAAGCGAGTTCGATCGCCGTCGCCGCGGCGTGTGCCGCCGGGCTCGGCGTGTCGGTGGTGCGGCGACGCGCCGGCGTGAGTGGACAGCGGCTCGAACACGACCGTCGGTCCGAACGGGTGGCGGCGATGACCGGGATCGACCGTGGGGTCGACCGTGCCGAGGCCGACGAGGGTCGCGAGTTCCCGCCGATCCTCGATCTCGTGCCCGTGCTGCTCGGCGTCGTCGGCCTGGTCGCGGCGGGCATCGACGCAGCGCCCGACGGGGGATTCGACTCAGCGGTCGGACTGCTCCGCACCCTCGTCGGTGCCGCCTTCCTCGGTGCGGTCACCGACGCGATGCTCCTCGGCCACTGGTATCTGGTGCAGCCCGGGCTGCCGCGACGGCTGCTCAACGAGATCGTCACGGCGCTGGGCTGGGTGTGGCCGGCCGAGATCGTCGTGATGCTGCTACCGACCGGGATGTTCAGCGTGTGGTCCGGTGCCGTCGACGACGGCTGGGGTGGCACGCTCGGCTGGTTCTGGGGTGCGTGCGCGGTCACCACGATCGTGCTCGTCGGTGTGACCAAGGCGGCGTTGCGCGAGCGCGAGTACTCCGCGGTGATGGCTGCGACGGGCTTGCTCTATCTGGCGATTCTCACCGCGTTCGGTACCGACTTGGTCGCACGCGCTGTGCTCGACGCCTGAGTTCGGGCATGATGGGGTGATGCCCCGCCCCGTCTGGACCGGCACGATCAGCTTCGGGCTCGTCGCGATCCCGGTGAAGTTGTTCCATGCCGTGCGCCGGCAGAGCGTGTCGTTCAACCAGCTGGACGACCGCACGATGTCGCGCATCAAGTACCGGAAGGTGTCGGCGCTCGACGGTGAAGAAGTGCCCGACGATCACATCGTCAAGGGCTACGAGGTGTCGAAGGACCGCTACATCGTGGTCGACCCCGACGAACTCGAGCCGTTCATCCCCGCGGCGACCAAAACGGTCGATCTCGAGGAGTTCGTCGACCTCGAGGAGATCGACCCGGTCTTCTACGACAACGCCTACTACGTCGCGCCGGGCTCGAACCCGAAGCCGTACGTCCTGCTGGCGCGGGCGATGGAGGAGAGCAACAAGGTCGCGATCGGCCGGTTCGTGATGCGCAACAAGCAGTACACGGCGGCGATCCGTGCCGAGGAGGGTCGACTGATCATGTCGACGCTGGCGTACGCCGACGAGGTGCTCGACCCGGCGACGATCGACGAGTTGGCCGAGCTCGACGACGTGACCGTGTCGAAGAAGGAGGTCGCGATGGCCGAGTCGCTCGTGGCCTCGCTCTCCGCGGCGTTCGAACCGGAGAAGTACCGCGACGAGTATCGGGAACAGGTGCTCGACCTGATCGAGATCAAGGCGTCGGGTGAGGCGTTCGAGCTGCCGGAGGCCGAGGTCGAGAAGCCGAAGGTCGTCGATCTGATGGCTGCGCTGGAAGCCAGCGTTGCGAAGGCCAAGGAGGCGCGCGGCCGCCACCCGTCCGGTGCCAAGAAGGCGTCGGCCGAGAAGTCGGCGGCGAAGAAATCGGCCGGTAGCAAGCCGACAGCGAAGAAGGCCGCGGCGAAGAAGTCGGCAGCCAAGAAGGCTGCGGCGAAGAAGTCGGCAGCCAAGAAGAGCGCGTGACCGCTTCGGTCGAGACCGAGGTCGATGGGCGGCGTCTCACGATCTCCAACCTCGACAAGGTGCTGTACCCGAGTGGGTTCACCAAGGCACAGGTCATCGACTACATGGCGAAGATCGCCCCGGTGGCGGTCCCGCACCTGACCGGGCGGGCACTCACGTTCCGGAGGTACCCGGACGGCACCGACACGGCCGGGTTCTTCGAGAAGCGTTGCCCGGGTCACCGCCCACCGTGGGTCGAGGTGGCGGTGGGCCCGGGCGATCGGCAGGGAGGCATCGAGTACTGCCGGATCGACGAGACCGCGGCGATGGTCTGGGCGGCGAACATGGCGGCGATCGAACTGCACGCCCCGATGGCGCTCGCCGAGGACCTCGACGTGCCGCGGGCGCTGGTGTTCGATTTCGATCCGGGTGCACCGGCGGCGATGCGTGAGTGCTGCGAGATCGCGCTGGCGACCGGGGCGGTGCTCGAGTCGGTCGATCTCGCCGGGTGGTGCAAGACGTCGGGCTCGAAGGGTCTCCAGATGTACGTGCCGCTCAACACGTCGGACGCCACGCACGAGGGTGCCGCGGACTTCGCGCTCGCGGTCGGGCAGGTGCTCGAACGGCAGATGCCGGGGCGTGTGACCACCGTGATGGCCAAGGCGGAGCGGCCGGGCAAGATCTTCGTCGACTGGAGTCAGAACGCGTTCCACAAGACGACGATCGCCCCGTACTCTCTGCGGGCCCGCGACGAGCCGACGGTGTCGACACCGGTGACGTGGGACGAGGTGGCGGCGTGCGCTCAGGGAAGTCTCGACCTCAGGTTCACGGCGAGCGATGTGCTCGGCCGGGTCGACGAGCACGGCGACCTGTTCGCCGACGTGCTGACCGTGGTGCAGGAACTCCCGGGCTGATCCCGCTGATCCCGCTGCTCCCGCTGCTCCGGCTGCTCCTGTCGCCGCTGCTCCTGTCGCCGCTGCAGCTGTTGCCGCTGTCGGTGCCTGGGGCTTCACCGAGGGTGCAATTCGGTCTCGACCTTGACATGATGGTGAGGTGAGACCGCGACGTTGGGACGTGGGCCGCTCGGCCGCGCTGATCGTCGTCGCCGCGTCCGTGGTCACCGGGTGCGGCCAGGCCGAGTTCTCCACGCCGCCGTCACCCGAGTTCTCCGCCGGCCGCCGGGCGGCTCCGACCACGATCGCACCCGACGACGTGGGCGACGTCGACGGTGGCGACGGCGCCGATCCGGACGACGACATCCGGCTCTCGGCCGTCGAACCCGACGCCGACGGGGTGGCGATCGACCAGATGACGATCGTCGACGATGCGGGCATCGCCGCGCCGAACATCGGCGGTTGGGCGAGCTTCGACGAGGCGCTCGCCGAGCGGCTGATCCCAGCCGACGTGTCGGCCTCGGTCGCGGTGATGATCGACGGACAGCTCGTGCACGCCGCGGCGTTCGGTGAGCGGGTCGCCGGCAGCGGCGACACCGTCGAGACCACCGACCGGTTCCGGGTCGCGAGCAAGAT
>CAXAWD010000060.1:0-12487 GCA_963972325.1 uncultured Acidimicrobiaceae bacterium | reverse complement strand
CCAGACGGTCAGGAAGCCGGGTGCGGCGGGTTCGACGACCGTCAGGTTCACGACGACCGAACCGGCTGGGTCGGTGAGGCCGGCGCGACCCGCCACGTCGACACGCAGGGTCGAGTCGGCGGCACGCTTCCCGATGGCGGCGAACTCGCCGTCGGCGGTCTGTTCGCCCTGGCGGGTGTCGACGAGGCGCTGCGGCGACGGCAGCGGCCGATAGCCGTCGGCGACCGCATCGGTCGGCGCGGCGGCACCGATCGTCAGTGCGGACGTCAGTGCGAGTGTCGCGGTCAGGAGCCGGGCGAGGCGGGCCATGACGACCGTTCTTACTCGACCGACGCCCCGCTGGGTAGGGTCCCGCGACGAGGAGTGGCCGATCGATGACCAGCAACCACGACGCGTCGTCGTCGACCCCTGCGACCCCCGCGGTCGTGCTCGCCACCATCGTGGTGATCGCCGCGTTGATCGGCGGCAACTTCACGGCGCTGAAGTACGCGCTCGATCACGCCGAACCGTTCACCGTCGCCGCGCTCAGAACGGTGATCGGCGGCACGTTCCTGGTGGCGCTCGCACTGGGCCGCGGTGAACGGTTCCCGACCGACCGCACCGTGCTCATCCGCATCTTCGTCGTCAGCTTCAGCATCACCACCGTGTCGAGCGCGCTGCTCGTGTACGGGGTGAACCGGATCCCGGCCGGGTTTGCTTCGTTGATGTCGAGCACGATGCCGCTGTTCACCGCGTTGCTGTCACTGGTGCTCCTGCGCTCCCGGATCCGCCCGCTCGGTGTGCTCGGACTGTTGATCGGATTCGTCGGCACGGCCGTGCTCGCGTCGCCGGCGCTCGACGGCGACGGTGAGCTGGTCGGTGCGGTGGCGCTGCTGGCCTCGGCGCTGGCCTGGGCGTTCGGCACCGTGTACATGAAGTGGAAGGACTTCAGCGCCGTGTCGCCGATCATGCTGGTCGGTGTCCAGCTCTGGATGTCCGCCGTGGTGCTGATGCCGTTCGCCACCGCCGTCCACGGCGTCGGGAGCACCGACTGGTCGCTCGGGCTGCTGGCACCGCTGCTCTACGCGGCGATTCCGGCCAACGCGGTGACGTTCGCGTTGATGGCGACCGTCGTGCGACGGGCGACACCGACGCAGGCGGCGTCCACGGCGTACCTGATCCCGTTGTTCGGCGTGTTCTTCGGGTGGTTGATTCGCGACGAGGTGCTCGGGCGGGTCGAGCTGATCGGTGGGGTGCTGGTCGTGGCCGGTGTCGCCGTGGTGGTGACCGCGGCGTCGTCGGCCGACCGGAGGACGGTCACGAAGCTTCGATCGGACGCCGATCCTCGATGAGGATCTGGACGACGGAGCAGTGGTGTTCGCGGAAGCCCGCCTCGCAGTAGGCGAGATAGAACCGCCACAGCCGCTGGAATCGTGCGTCGAGACCGAGCGCGGCGACCTCGGTGATGCGATCGTCGAAGCGTTCACGCCACCGGCGAAGCGTCTCGGCGTAGTGCTCGGCGTAGTGGTGTACCTCCGCGACCTGGAGCCGCGTGGCCCGGGCGAGCGACTCCTCGATCGCCCCGACCGACGGGAGGTAGCCGTTGGGGAACACGAAGCGCCGGATGAAGTCCTCGGTCTTCTTCGCTCGATGCCAGCGGTCGTCGGGGAGCACGATCGCCTGGATGGCGACCCGCCCACCGGGACGGAGGCGCCGCTCGATCGTGGCGAAGAAGTCGTCGTAGTCGCGCCAGTCGACCGCCTCGATCATCTCGATCGACACGATGCGGTCGAAGCTGCCCTCCAGGTCGCGCCAGTCGGCGTCGAGCACGGTGACCCGCTCGGAGAGTCCGGCTTCGTCGATCCGACGTCGTGCCTCGCTGTGCTGTTCGGCGGAGATCGTCGTGGTGGTCACCCGGTTGCCCCGTTCGGCGGTTCGCATGGCCATCCCACCCCAACCGGTACCGATCTCGAGGAGATGGTGGTCGGGCTGCAGGTCGAGCAGGTCGATCAGGCGGTCGTACTTGTGGCGGCTCGCGTCGGCGAGTGAGGTGCCGGGGGTCGGGAACACGGCCGACGAGTAGGTCATCGTCTCGTCGAGGAACAGTTCGAAGAAGTCGTTGCCGATGTCGTAGTGGGCGCCGATGTCGTCGCGGTTCCGTTCGCGACTGTCGCGTGGGCGCAGCGTGCGGAGGCGGTCGGTCGCCCAGCCGGTCGCCGACTGCCAGCGGTTGCGGAGACGGTCGAGCGTGCGCATGTTGCGGATCAAGACCTGCACGACCGCGACCGGGTCGTCGGAGGTCCACCATCCTTCGACGAACCCGCGGCCGAGACCGATCGAACCCTCGGTCAGCACGGCCGAATACGCCCGGTGATCCACCACGACCACGCGGGCGGTGAGCCCGTCGTCGGGTCCGTAGGAGTGGTATCCGGTGGGTCGGCCGGGGACCCGCTCGGCGACCTCGAGCCGGTCGCTGCCCAGCCGCGAGAGCAGGGTGTGGATGACACGTGCCGCCGCCCGGCCCGTCCACCGTTCCGCCATCGAGACCGGCCTCGACGCGGCGGCACGTGCGAGGAGGCGGTGTGCCTGCGCGTCGACCCGACCCTGCGACCCGGGACCCACGCGCGGTTCGCGGATGCCGGGTGACGACCTCATGCGCGGACCGCCCGTTTCGACGGGTGCGGCACGAAGTCGACCCCTTTCCGCCACAGGCGCAACGCCTGGACGTGGATACCCAGCGACACCCGGTGGGTGGGGAACGGGTTGGACCGCAGTGCGGCGCCGAGCGACCGGCGGGTGGCGGGCCGACGGTCGACGGCCATGGCGGTGACGAGCGTCGGCCCGTCGCTGTCGTGGGGTACGACGTCGAGGTCGAGTTCGATGCGGTCGTCCGAGCCGCGGAGCCTGATGTCGTACGTGAACCCTTCGTCGAGGAACGGTGACACGTGCATTTCCTTGTCGGTCGTGGCGGTCATCCACCCGTCGGCGTCCGGCGGTGCCAACGCGACGGCATAGCGGTGGCGCTGTTTCCACGGTGTGCTGGTCACCTCGAGCACCGCGCCGACCGGTTCGTCGACACCGTCGTCCCACGCGACGTACACCGTGATCGGGTTGAACAACCATCCCCAGCGTCGTACCTGTGTCAGCATCCGGATCGCGCCGGTCGGACCTCGGTCGAGCACCGGGGTGAGCGCCGTGCGCACACCGCGAGCGAGCGAGCCGGTCGTGACGGCGCCGTAGTCGGACCGCCGGAACCGTGCCGGCGCCGGCCGGTGTTCCGACCACAGCGGATGCAGGTCGCAGAGCGCCGCAGGGTCGTCGGGGTCGATCCACACCTGGCTGAGTGGCGCGGTGAACTCGTGGACGGTCGGGCGGCGGCGCCGATGGGCCACCGTGCCGGCGCACACGGCGGGGCCTCCGGGCTTCATGCGGGCACCCCGACGTCGGCGGTGATGCGTTCGCACACGCGTCGGCCCGACGCGATGCCGTCTTCGTGGAACCCGTACCCCCACCAGGCCCCACAGAAGTGGAAACCGTCCACGCCGTCGACCTCGTCAAATCGCCGCTGGGCGTCCAACGCCGGCCCGTCGAACACGGGGTGCGAGTAGTCGTAGCTGTCGATCACCCGGGCGGGGTCGATGCGGTCGGTGCTGTTGAGACTGACCAGGTATCGCTCGGCACCGGGAAGGTGCTGCAACGCCGTCATGTCGTAGGTCAGTGTCGCCGCGTGCTGGTCGGCACCGTGCCGGTCGTAGTTCCAGGCGGCCCAGGCGCGCGGTCGCGGCGACAGCAGCGCGGTGTCGGTGTGCAGCACCGCACGATTCGGCTGGAATCGGATCGCGCCGAGCACGGCGCGTTGGATCTCGGTCGGGTCGGCGAGCATCCGGAGTGCCTGGTCGCTGTGGGCGGCGACGATCACCCGGTCGAACGTCTCCCGCCCGTCGGCGGTGACCACGGTCGGGCCGTGGCCCGGCACGACCGGTCGCTCCAGACGCTGCACCGGGGTGGACGTGCGGATCGTGCCCGGGAAGCGAGCGGCGATCGCGTCGACATAGACACGGCTCCCGCCGATGATCGTGCGCCACTGCGGTCGGTCACCGACGCCGAGCAGGCCGTGGTGATGCAGGAACGTGAACAGGCTGCGAGCGGGGAACGCCCCGAACGCGGTGGGGTCGGCCGACCAGACCGACGCGCCCATCGGAATCAGGTGGAGTTCGGTGAACTCGCGTCCGTAGCCGTGGCGGGCGATGAACTCGTCGAGCGTGGTGGTGTCGTCGCCGTCGTCGAGGAACGCCGTCGCCTGCCGGTAGAACCGCACGATGTCGCGCAGCATCCGCCACATGGCGGGACGCACGAGATTGAGGCGGTCGGCGAACAGGGAGTTGGGGCTGGTGGCCCGGTACGTGAACCCCTCGGTCGGCGACTCGGGATCGCGGTCGGTCACTCCGAAGCTCATCTCGGTGTCGATCGTCGGGACGTCCAGTTCGTCGAACAGGCGTACCAGGTTCGGATAGTTGCGGTCGTTGTGGACGATGAAACCGGTGTCGATCGACAGCCGTCCCGCTTCGGGATCGTCGACGTCGACGGTGTTCGCGTGGCCGCCGAGCCTGGGTGACGCCTCGAACAGCACCACGTCGTGATCGGGGCCGAGCGTGTGCGCGCACGAGAGCCCGGCGATGCCCGACCCGACGATCGCGATCCGTTGGCGAGGGACGCTCACACCTTCTCCCCGTCGAGTGCCTGCTGGAGGCCGTCGTCGGCCCGGCCGCCGATGCGACCGAAGATCGGGCGGAGCACGAGGTCGAACACACGGAGCGGACCGTTGAGGCGTAGCTCGGCGTCGTAGGTGACGAGCGACCCGGTGCCGTCGGGCTCGACGTCGATCCGGTCGAGCGACGTGAACATCTTGCTCTCGGCGCGGACCACGACGCGACGGGGTGCGTCGTACTCGGTCGTGACGTAGCGCAGGGTCAGACCCGAACCGGGCGCGTCGACGACCACGTCGAACGTGGCATCGGGTCCGCCCCCGTGTCCGTCGACCTGCGTGGCCCGTTGCACACCGGGATCCCAGTCTTCGAAGTTGCGCAGGTCGGCCATGAAGGCGAATGCGTCGGCCGGTGCCATCTCGGTACGGACGGTCGTGCTGTATCGGGCCATGGGGTTCGGTACTCCTCGTGTTCGGTGGCGACACGGCGTCGTGTGTCGCTACCCGGTGGTACGGAACGAACGGCACGATCGGATGCAACCTCGTCGCTGCTTCGATCGACGGTGCCCCCACCGCGCTGTCACGAAACGTCGACCCCGTTCGACGCTCCGGCATGCAGCTTGTCACGTCCCCGAACCGCTCGATGACGGACGGTGTGGTGACGGACGTCGGCAGGACTCCACCTTCGGGTGTCGGCCCGGGGTTGGGTACGTTGCCGAGCATGTCCAAGATCTCCGTCATCGCCAAACTCACCGCTGCCGACGGCAAGGCCGACGAACTCCGGAAGGCGCTGACCGGCGTCGTCGACGCCGCGGCCGAAGAGGAGGGGCTCGAGGTGTACAGCGCCCACGCGGCCGCCGACGAGCCCGACGTGTTCTACTTCTTCGAGTTGTACCGGGATCAGGCGGCGCTCGACACGCACGGCACGGGTGAGGGGATGCGCGCCGCGATGGGCGCGTTCGGCGGCCTGCTCGCCGGACGACCCGAGATCACGATGATGTCGCCGGTGGTCGCGAAGGGTCTCGACATCTGAGTCGAGGGGCGGTCGACGGCGCCTGCCATGTCGTGGGAATCGTCAAGAAGCCGGCAGGACGCGCCGATATTCGAGTGGGTACCGACTCGCCGAACGCCGCCACCTCATGTCACGCACGCTCCGCCTCCTCACCGTCGTCACGCTGGTGTTCGGTGCGTTCGGTACCACCGTGGGCACGGCGGCGGCCGAGTCGGCGGCCGTGTGCGGCGGCACCGTGTTCGCCGACCTGGACGCCGACGGCCACCGCCAGGAAACGCTCGAGCACGATCGGCGCGCCGACGATGTCGAAGGCGGCGTCGGTGGGGTCGTCGTTCGCGTGCTCGATCGCCTCGGCCGCAGCCGGAGCGCGACGACGAGGTTCGACGGCAGCTGGTCGATCGACGTTCCGGAGGGCTCGTATCCGGTCCGGATCGAGTTCGACGTTCCGGCCGGGTACGCCGTCGGCCGACCCGGCCCCGACGGCGGACATGTCGTGCAGTTCGCCGACACGGCGTCCGAGTGCGACGGTGGGCCGACCGGCAACCTCGGCGTGTATCGCCTCGGGGAGTTCTGTGCCGAGGAGCCCGACCTGGCGGTGCCCTGCTACGTCACATCGCGAACCCCGGGCCTCGACGACGCTCCCGCGATCCGGTCGGTGTCGAACGCCGCGGTCGATGACGCCGAGGAGTCGTCGGCAGGGATCGACGACTGGTTGTCTCCCCGCTCGGACGTGCTCGCGACCGTCGGTGAAGTCGGCACCGTGTACGGGCAGGCAGCCGACCGGGACGGCACCCTCTACGCCGCGGCGTTCACGAAGCGGCACACGCGGCTGACCTCCGAACTGAATCCGATCGGGAACCCGACCACCATCTACCGCATCCCGCCCGGTGCCGCGCCCGAGGTGTTCGTGGTGCTCGACCCGACCGCGTCCGACCCGCACGGTGAACCCGGTCAGCTCGCCCCCGACGACCTGGATGCGATGGACGCGGTGTTCACATCGGGCATCGGCGACATCGAACTCTCGCCGGACGGCTCGACGCTGTACGCGGTCGACCTCGGCCGCCGCGAACTCGTCGAGATCGACACGGCCTCCGGCCGCATCGAGTGGCGGCGGCGCCTCGATGGTGCGGCGCTCGGTCGGTCGGATTGTGCGGTGTCCACCACCGATCGATACGGCGACTTGCGCGCCTTCGGCCTCGGATGGGACGACGACGAACTGCTCGTCGGTGTCGTGTGCTCCGCCGAGTCGACGGTCGAGGCCGGTCGTGCCGTCGGCGAGGTGGAGCCGCTCGGCCCCGGCGCCGGGGACGTCGACAGCCTGGTCGGCTACGTGTACGGGCTCCGTCGCGGGTCGTTCGTCGAGCGCCTCGCCTGGCCCCTTGCCGGTGATCGTGGCGAAACCCACGCCACCGACCTGGTGTCCAACGATGCGTCCTGGCATCCGTGGGTCGCGGCCTATCCGTTCGATGCCGAGTACCAGGCGGTCTCGTATCCGCAACCGGCGATCACCGACCTGCTCGTCACCGAGACGGGCGATCTCGTGATCGCGCTGGGCGACCGTTGGTCGCACCAGACCGCGCCCGACACCGACGCGCCCGCGTTCGACGGCGGCACGCGCCGCATCACCGAGAGCGTTGCCGCCGGTGATCTGCAGCGGGCGTGCGCCCGCGGCTCCGGGTGGGTCGTCGAGGGCACGACCGGCTGCGACGGTGGCATCGGTAACGGCTGGGAGTTCTTCGACGGTGACAGCTACGGCTGGCAGGCCGAGACCGCGCTCGGTTCGGTTGCTCGTCTGCCCGGTCGCTCCGAGGTCGTGGCGACGCAGATGAACCCGATCGCCGCCGATCACGCCTGGAGTGCCGGGGGCCTCGTGTGGCACGCGCTCGACGACGGCGAGCGGTCTCACGCGGTGCGTGTGCTCGACGGCCGGGTCGACGCACCGGGTTCGACGTTCGCCACGGCGTCCGGTCTCGGCGATCTCGCCGTCCTGTGCGGTGGTCCGGCTGCGAGCATCGGCGGGGCGGCGTGGCACGACCACGACGCCGACGGTGTCCGCGACCCCGGCGACGGGCCGGTGTCCGGGGCGGTGGTCGAGCTGATCGACGATGACGGCGAGGTGGTTTCGGTCGACGTCACCGACGACGAGGGCAACTACGTGTTCGACGACGGCAACGTGACCGGCGGGATCGAGCCCGGCGCGCACTACGTCCTCGCGCTGGCCGATCGCAACACGCGAGCCGGGCTCGGCGTGCTGACCGGTACGGGCCGCTTCACGGGTCTGGTACCCACCACCGCGAACGTCGGCGACCGGGACGACCTCGACAGCGACGCGCTGCCCGGTGGGTTCGGTGGCCGATCGTCGGTGGCCTTCATGGAGGTCGTGACCGCCGACCCCGCGGTCGACCCGACCGCCGATCCGATCGCTCACCGCTACGACTTCGGGCTACGCGACCGGTACGACCTCGCGGTCGTGTCGACGGCGGGAGACTCGATGGACGAGGCCGGCGTCGTGGCGTTCCGGATCGAGATCCACAACGAGGGCAGCCTGCCGTCGGGCGCGTTCACGGTGCGCGCCAACCTGCCGGCCGAGACGTCGCTCCGGCTCGCCGGAGCCGCGCCGGCGCGGCCGAGCTCGATCGGACCGGACTCGGTGACCTGGTCGTTCGACGTCGACGAGTCGATCCCTCCGGGCGGCACCCGGACGATCGAGGTGGAGCTGCTCCTCACCGACCCGACGGTGGAGACCATCCGGCACCGGGTCGAGATCATCGCCGACTCGGGGACGGACGAGGACTCCGTGCCGGGTCGATCGCTCGGCGAGGACGACGAGGACGAACTCGCGGTCGAACTGTTCGGGATCTCCGGCTCGATCTGGGTCGACGTCGCCGACGGTGAAGCCGACACCGGGACGGCCGAGCGACCGATCGGCGGTGTCGTGGTCCAGGTGCTCGCGGCCGACGGCCACCGCGTGGGATCGGCGACCACCGACGCGGCGGGTCGTCTGCTGTTCGACGCGTTCCCGGCCGGCTCGTACCGGCTGGCGATCCCGGCCTCGGAGTTCGAGTCCGGCCGCCCGCTGTCCGGCTACGACCGTGCGGTGGGCGCGAGCTCGGCCAACGTGGCGCGCATGTTGCGTCGCGAGGGCGCCGTGGTCACCGAGCCGATCGAACTCGGGCGCGGTACGGGGGGCCGTTCGTCGGTGGTCGAGCTGGGGCTGACGCGCCGTCCACCCACACCGCTCATCGACCTCGTGGTCCCGTTCGCGGTCCTGCCTCTGGTGCTGCTGTGCGTCGGGTATCTGCTGGTCGAGCGCCGTCGCCACGTCGGCGGTGTCCGTCGGGCGCTGGGTCGAGGCTGACTCACCCCTCACCCCTCACCACTCGGTTCTCGGCTCGCTGCATCGAGCGTCCGACAGCAGTGGACCGGCGTCGGCCGCGCCCGGTCAGCGACGCCGGAGTCCGCCGATGAGCCGCCGCAGGGCCGACACCCGGGTGGGCTCGGCATCGGCCGCATCGACGCCACCGGTGGCCGTCGGCTCGAGACGAGCGACGGTTGCCGCAGGTGCAGGGTCCGGCTCGTCGAAGACGGAGGGTGCCGTCGGGGTCTCGGCGCGGGTGGCGTTCCACAGGCTCGCCTCGGTACGGGTGGCGACGCGGCCGGGCACCACGATGTCGGTGCCCCGCGACGAGTCGTCGGCCTGGGGGGTGTCCGCGAGACGGCGGCGGGCCGCCAGCGATCCGGTCTCGATCGACGCCACCGCGCGGCGGACCGACAACGAGACGTCGTCGTCCGTGGCGGTGCCGGTGTCGTGGCCCGCGCTGCCGGGTTCGGCGAGGTCGGGCTCGGTTGCGGCGCCGGGGTGAGCCACTGCTTCGCCCGGACCGAACGACGGGTTCGACGTGTCGACGTCCCACAGGCCGGCGTCGTCCGCCGGCGTCGACGTCTCGGCCGGAGCCATCGAAGAACGGGCGACGCGAGCGGTCGGACCGGCGCGGTCGATGTCGTCGTGGGTGTCGACCGAGTCGGGGAAGTGGTCGTCGATCTCGCCGCTCGGCCAGATCAACTCGAAGTGATCGGGAGGCTGGACGGGGAGCGCCGGCATCGTGGCGGTCGGGGTGAGCGGATCGGCGTCCGGTTCGGGCAGTCCGGTTCGCTCGAGGTCGTCGGCCCAGTCGCCCGCCGGCAACGTCTCCGTGACCCCGGGGGACGGAGCGGGTTCGCAGGCCGGGGTGTGGAGGGTTCGGTCGTCGAGCCAGGACGGCTCGTCCCAGTGGATCAGCGGGTCCTGCTCGAGGGGTGAACCGGCGAAGACCGACCCGGGGAGTGCGATCTCGACCGGGGTGTCGGTCGGTGCGGGAGGCGGGAGCGGATCGCCCGGTTGGAGTTCGATCGCGTCGTCGGGGAGCTGCCATCGATGGACACCGGCAGGGTGGTGGCGGTACGGATGCGAGGTGACGTCGCGGACGTGCTGTCGGGCCAGCCAACTGACGCACGTGTCGTTCATCATGTCGGTGACGACGAGTGTGGTTTGACGGTCGACGGAGGGCACGCGGTCGAACAGACGTCCCAGATGCTCGGCGTCGCCCACGTGCATGGAGCCGTGCTCGAGTTCGGCGGCGTTGAGCGCGCCGGCGTCGACGAGCCGTGCCCCGAGGCTGGGGTCGGTGACGCGCTCGGCCAGGTAGATCGTGCCTCGCTCGAAGTAGACCCGCACCTCGGGGTCGACGTCGAAGATCAACTCGCCGGTGAACCGATGATCTCGGGCGGCATCGAGCACCACCCAGCCCGGTCGCGGGAAGGTGCCGGCCAGACCGAACAGCTCGGCGACGTGTTCGCGCTCCAACGTCATGCCGCTCCGGCCAGTTCGATGACCCGCTGGAGCGGTTCGAGGAAGACGACGTCGGCCCGTTCGAGCCGATCGAGGACGGAGAGCAGGGCCTCGATCGCGACGTCGCGCGCCGAGTCGGGATGGATCAACTGGCACGGCACTGCGGCCTCGCTGGCGAGTGCGCCGAGCTGACGGGCGAGCCTGGCGGCCTCGGCGGGGTCGTCGCAGCGGTTGGCGGCGACGACGACCGGGACCCGGATGTCGGCGAGCAGCGCACGCATCGCGATGCCGGCCTCGGTATGGGTGTCGGTGGCTTCCGCGTCGACGACGAACACGACGGCATCGACCGCGCCTTTCATGATCTCGGTCATGAACCGGAACCGAGCCTGACCGGGGGTGCCGAACAGCAGCAACCGGACATCGCTGTCGCCGGCTTCGTCGTGGAGCGAGTAGCTCCCGAAGTCCATCGCGACGGTGGTGCGCGACTTGACGTCGGATTCGTCGCCGGTGGTGTCGACGTCGGTGCCGACCACGGGGGTCTGCGAGACCGCCTGGATCAGCGAGGTCTTTCCTGCGGCGAAGGGACCGGTGACGAGGAGCTTGAACACGTGATCGGTGCGCGGCACCGTGTTGTCAGACATGTTCCCCTCCTTCGTGGTCCGAATCGTCGAGGGCAGCGTCGTCGACCACCGCCCGGCTATGTGAGCTTCCTGTCAAATGTATCGGTCGGTCGTGACGTGCTCTTAAATCCACGATGACAGCGTTCTCGAACCGTAACAGTCGTGAGCGCTGGCGTTTCCCGCTAGCTTGCTCGGCGGAGAAGTGCCCGAGCGGCCGAAGGGACACGCCTCGAAAGCGTGCGACGTGCAAGCGTCCGTGGGTTCAAATCCCACCTTCTCCGCCATCGACGACCGTCGGACGGACCCACCGGGTCGCCGGCGGTCGTTGCGCGTCCGGCACCGGATCATCGGAGGATCAGCGACACTCGGTCTCGTCGTCCGGCGCCTCGAGGTCGATCAGGTAGCGGTTGACCACCTCGACCACACAGCGGTTGACGCCGTAACCGGTGTGCCGGTCGGCTTCGACGACGACGAGACGACCGTCCTCGAGTCTGTTCGACATCCGCACCGTGGAGTCGAACGGCGTGGCCGGGTCGCCGGTGGTGCCGATCACGACGATCGGCCCCGCGCCCGCAGCGTCGATGTCGACGCGCGGGTCGGTCGCCGGCGGGAAGAACGTACAGAAGTAGCCCCCCGCCGCTCCCTCGGGAACCAGCCGAGGGGCCACCTCGGAGAAGAGTTCGTTCTCGGCGTCGGTCTCCTCGACCGTCTTCCGTTCCGTGGTGTCGGCGCACGAGATCGCCTGGAACGCTTCGAGCTCGTTGCCGTAGGTACCGTCGGGCGCCCGCTGGTAGTAGCTGTCGGCGAACTCGAGCAGCCCGCTGCCGTCACCCGATGCAGCGGCGGCGAGCGACTCTTCGAGCACCGGCCAGTACGACTCGGAGTACATCGCCTGGATCACGCCGGTGGTGGCGACATCGCGGTTGACCGGCGGCCGACCGTCGTCGCTCGGAATCGGCTCGGCGTCGAGGCGATCCATCAGGGCGTCGAACGCGCCCTCGGCGTCGCCGTCGTTGTGGAACGCGCAGCTCTCGCGAGCGCTGCAGTCGGCGAGGAACGTCGCCAGCGACGACTCGAAGCCTGCAGTCTGCTGCAGGCTCGATTCGAGCGCGTCGGCGTCGGGGTCGGCCGCACCGTCGAGCACGGCAGCCCGAACCGTGTCGGGGAACAGCGTCGCCCACGCTCCCCCGAGCTCGCTCCCGTAGCTGAAGCCGAAGTACGAGATCGTGTCTTCGCCGAGCGCCCGCCGGATCGCGTCGATGTCGCGGGCGCTGTTGTTGGTGCCGACGTACTCGATGATGTCGGTGTTGTTGTCGACGCACTCGGCGGCGAACTCCTCCGCC
>CAXAWD010000059.1:0-12518 GCA_963972325.1 uncultured Acidimicrobiaceae bacterium | reverse complement strand
TTCCGACTCAGACACCGCAGCCGAGTAGGCGAATGCCCGTCCGCGCTGTTCGCGCACCGCTCGGCCCTTGTCGTGAAGTCGCCCCAGCACGGTCATCACGGTGGTGTACGCGAGGTCGACGTCGAGGCGCTCGCTCACTTCGGCTGGGGTCATAGGGCTGTTGGCGTCCCACAGCACCTCCATGATGTCCCGCTCCAGCGCACCATCGGGTCGACGGCTCATCAGAACTCCTCCTCGCTCACCGTGTCATCCTAGGAGACCTCGCTCGGCTCCACCTCGACAACGGGATCGTCATGCTCCCGCGCTCGTTCAGCACCGCGAGGGTTCACCCGAGTCCGGTCGACGATGAAGAACGCGGTTACCCCGACGAGCACGATCATCGACATCCACTGGTTCCAGCGCAAGCCCGCAATCTCCGGTGCGGGGTCGATCCGCAGCCCTTCGACCCACAGCCGACCGAGGAAGTAGCCACCCAAGTAGAACGCGAACAGCCTGCCCGGCCGCAACCACGCACGACGATCGGTCATTAGCAGCACGCCACAGAGGGCAAGGCTCCACATCGATTCGTAGAGGAACGTCGGATGGAACGTAGTCCCGGATGCGTACCCGGCGGGCAGGTGAGCGTCGTCGATCTGCAGCGCCCACGGCAAGGACGTCGGGCGGCCGAACAGTTCCTGATTCCACCAGTTGCCCCAGCGGCCGATCGCCTGTGCGAGCGCAACCGCTGGTGCTGCGATGTCGAGCATGACTCGGATGTCGATGCCACGCCGGTGCGCGGCAACCAGGCCGATGGCAACTCCGCCGGCGAGGCCACCCGGGATCCCGAGGCCGCCTCGCCACAGCGCAGGTATCGCCCAGAGATCGGACGCGAACCGATCCCAGTCGGTGACCACGTGGTAGAGACGCGCGCCGACCAAGCCTCCCGCGACGGCCCACATCCCGACGGCGGCGATGTCGTCCTTGGACGCGGCCTGCCGTTCTTCGGCCCTTCGACCGGCCAGCCAGACAGCGGCGGCCACGCTCAGGCCGATCATGAGCCCGTATGCGGTGACGCGCAGCGGGCCGATGTGCAGCGAGGACGACGGTGGACTGGGAATCGAGGCAACGAACGCATGCATGAAGCTCGAAGTGTACTACTACACTTTGTCGTCGTGACATCAGTGAATCCGAACCCGGCGACACTGCCGCCGACCCGGCGCATGGTCCCCCAGAGTTTCACGCGTCGCAGGTTCCTGAGCGGCGTCGCCGCTGGGGGACTGTCGGCATGGCTCGCGTCGTGTTCGTCGGACGGCAGGAGTTCGTCGCCGTCGACCCTGCCATCGACGTTGTCGGGCTCAAGCACAACTGGTCGTGCCGCCCTCGGCGCGGCGTTCGCTCAGCCGGAGGTGTTCGCCAGCAGTCGCGGCCTCCTCGAGGTCGTGCTCCGCGCCGAAGAGGCTCAGGTTCCGTGGGGTGATTCGACGCGCTACTGCCTCACGTACAACGGGACGACGCCGGGCCCGACGCTGCGTGTGCGGCCAGGTGATCGGCTCCAGATCCGACTGGAGAATCGACTCGAGGAATCGACCAACCTGCACACCCACGGCCTCCACGTCTCGCCGGAAGGCGACGGCGACAACGTCTTCGTCGCCGTCGGTCCGGGTGAGGACCGCACGTACGTCTACGACATCCCCGCCGACCACCGCAGCGGCCTGTTCTGGTACCACCCGCATGCACACGGCACGGTCGCCCGGCAGGTCGCAGGTGGTCTGGCCGGTGCAATCATCGTGATCGACGATGTGGACAACGCGCCCGATCTGGTGGGTTCGAACGAACGCATCTGGATCCTTGCCGACCCGCCGATCGGTACGAGCCGCGGGATCCTCGACACGAACGCGATCGACCAGATGACGGGCCGCGAGGGTGACGTGGTGCTCGTGAACGGTGTTCTCGCACCCGAAGTGCCGGCACGCGTCGGCGAGCTCGAGCGCTGGCGGGTGGTCAACGCCAGCGCCTCACGGTATTACCGGCTGGTGGTCGACGACCACGACCTGAACGTCATCGCCACGGACGGCGGGCGTCTCCCAGCTCCCGTCGCGGTGGGCGAAGCCTTGCTCGCGCCGGGAGAACGAACGGAGTTCCTGATCGCGCCGAGCGCCGAGGGCACCTTCGCAATCCGGTCCCTCCCCTACGACCGGGGTGGCGTGGGGATGGGTGGCATGGGCATGGGCGCGTCCGGCGGTACGTCGACCGAGACGATAATTGCCACCATGATCGCCGCCGGCACCGGCGACCCCGCAGCGCTCCCCAAGACGTTGCCGATCACCGACCATCCCCTGCCCGACGCCACTGCGTCACGTGCCCTCGACCTGGGGATGGGTCACATGATGGGACGGGGCGACATGGTGTGGACGATCGACGGGCGGCCGTTCGACCCAGCGCGAACCGACATCGAGGTCGAACTCGGGGTCGTCGAGGAGTGGGAGATCCGGAACCCGACCGGTATGGACCACCCGTTCCACCTCCACGTGTGGCCCTTCCGGGTGGTCGACGGAGCGAAGGCCTCGGGCTGGAAAGACACGGTCAACGTGCCAGCAGGAACATCGGTACGGGTGATCGTGCCGTTCACCGGCATCGCCGGGCGAACCGTGTATCACTGCCACATCCTCGACCACGAAGACCTCGGCATGATGGGCGTCATCGGCACAGGATCGGGGCGCTGATCGCAATGCCGGGATTCGCCGACCGGCAGCGAGCAGTTGCCGGACTTGATCAGGCGCGGAGCACCGGTAGCGTCGGGGCCAAGATGAACGTCGAACCTCGGAACGCGAGACGTGTCCTCGCAGCGATCACGATTGCGCTCGCCGTCGCCGGATGCGGGGGTGGGGGTGATGACGGTTCAGCCGTTGCGCCATCTCCAGCGACGTCCACCGACGTGGAGAGCAGCGAGTTGGCGGGCGTGTACTTCGACGTCCGGCGCGACCCCGGTTGAGGTTGCTGCTCCGGGTGGGTCGTGTACCTGCAGAACCACAGCGCTGAGGTCGAAATGACGGACGACCCCGATCGAGCTGCGTACCGGGCCGAGGTCGGCGTGCCCGACGAAGCTGCCTCGTGTCATACCGCGATCGTCAACGGCTACGCACTCGAAGGCCACATCCCGGTCGGCGCGATCGAACGGCTCCTCCAAGACCGTCCCGACGCAGTCGGTCTGGCCCTTCCGGGAATGCCTACCGACTCCCCTGGGATGGGCGGCGACGTGACCACCTGGGAAAGCCAACCCGTCATGCTCATCGGTCACGACGGCTCCCTTCAGCCATTCGACTACTGAGCCCGAGACGCAGACCGCTCACCGGGAGATCACTCACTGAGCCGAGCCTCGATGACCTGGCAGCGGTGCGCGTCGACACAGTCGGCCGGGTCGGATCGGTCGGCACGCTCCATCAGTTCATGGAGTTCGCGTCGTGCAGACTCCAATCGGTGGATCTGGACGTCGACCTCGGTCAGCTGCCGCTGAATGAGGGAGCGGGTGTGTTCGCAGCTGCGCTCACCCTGGCCCTTCAGCTCGAGGATGGACTTGATCTCGGTGAGCGTCAGCCCAGTCGCCTGGGCATCGCGAATGAAGCGGAGCCGTTCCAGCGTCGTCGAGTCATATGCCCGATACCCGGACGGCGTCCGATCCGGTGTCGGTAGGATGCCGATCGATTCGTAGTAGCGAATCGTCTTGGTCGTCACCGCAGCCTGTTCAGCAACTTCGCCGATACGCATGGCGCTCACCGTCCCGAATCCGTGGCGAGATCGTCACGCGGCCGGAGATCCAACCGCCGGAGCAACTGTGCGTTGGCGGCGACGATGATGGTGGAGAGGCTCATCGCGACCGCCGCCGCTGCAGGCGGCAGGGTGAGCCCGGCAAACGCGAACGCCCCGGCTGCGACGGGGATCGCGATCACGTTGTACGCAGTCGCCCAAACGAGGTTCTGGATCATCTTGCGATAGCTCGCCCGTGAGAGGTCGATCACCCCGGTGACCGCCCGTGGATCGCTCGATGCGAGCACGACACCGGCCGACTCGATCGCGACGTCGGTACCTGCTCCGATCGCGATGCCGACCTCGGCGCGGGCGAGCGCTGGTGCGTCGTTGACGCCGTCGCCGACCATCGCGACGCGTAGACCGCGCTGCTGGAGCTCGGCGACCTTGGCGTCCTTGTCCTGTGGGAGCACTTCGGCCATGACCTCGTCGATACCGAGTTCGGCGGCGACGGCGTCGGCGACCTGCCTGGCGTCGCCGGTGATCATGATCACCTGTTTCCCACGGGCGTGCAGGGCGTCCACGGCGGCTCGTGATTCGGGCCGAATCTCGTCCGCGACCGTGACCGCGCCCACCACCTCGCCGTCGTGGACGACGTACAGGACGGCGCCGCCACGGTCACGCCACGTCGTGATCCGATTGGCGAGCTCGCCGGGTTCATCGAGCGCCAGATGGTCGAGCAGTGCGGGCCCGCCCACGGCGATCTCGTGTCCATCCACGATGGCGGCGATGCCGCGTCCCGTGATGGCATCGAACTCCGACGCAGCCGGCACGTCACCGAGTTCGTCTCCGACGGCGACGATCGCTCGTGCGATCGGATGCTCGCTGTCGGCCTCGGCTGCCGCAGCGAACCGCATCATCTCGTCGGCGTCCCATCCCTCGATCGCTTCGCGATCGATGACGGCGTGGTTGCCCTTGGTGAGGGTGCCGGTCTTGTCGAACATCACGGCGTCGACGGTGCGCATCCGCTCGAGCGCCAGCCGGTCTTTGACCAGGATCCCCGCTCGTGCGGAGGTCGCGGTGGTGATCGAGATGACGAGCGGGATCGCCAGTCCGAGCGCGTGTGGGCACGCGATCACGAGCACGGTGACCGTGCGGATGACGCCGTTTGCGCCGTCGCCGAGCGCCGCCCACACGACCAAGGTCATGACGGCGGCTCCGGTGGCGACGTAGAACAGTGCAGCTGCAGCCCGATCCGCGAGCGCCTGGGTGCGCGAGTTCGAGCTCTGGGCATCGGCCACCAGGCGTTGAATCCCGGCCAGCGCCGTGTCGTCGCCCAGAGCGTCGACGCGGACGCGGATCGCCCGATCCGATGACACCGTGCCCGCCACCACGCGATCGCCCTCACCACGGTCGACCGGACGGGACTCGCCCGTGATCATCGACTCGTCCATTGCCGCCGATCCGTCGATGATTACACCGTCGGCGGGAACTCGACCGCCCGGGCGGACCAGCACGACATCGCCCCGTTCCAAGTCGGCGATCGCGACCTCGATCGGTTCGCCGTCCTCGATTCGCTCAGCCCGATCGGGCAGCAACTCAGCCAGCGCCGAAAGCGCCCCTTGTGCCTGGCCAATTGCCTTCATCTCCTGCCAGTGACCCAACAGCATGATGACGATCAGCGCCGCCAACTCCCACCAGAAGTCCAGTTCACCCCAGCCGAGCGAGCTGGCGAGTGACGACCCGTAGGCGACGGTGATGGCGAGGGCGATCAGGAGCATCATCCCCGGCTGGCGAGCTTGGACCTCGTGCACCGCGCCCTTCAGGAAGGGCTGTCCACCCCACAGGAAGATGACGGTGCCGATCACCGGTGACACCCACGCCGCCCATGAGGCGTCGATGGAGTACCCGAACCACTCCTGGACCATGTGTGAGAAGACGATCACCGGAATCGCCAGCAGTAGGTTCCACCAGAACAGTCGCCGGAACATTGCCGGATCGTGCCCGGCGTGCTTGTCATGGCCGGCATGCGAGTGCTCGTCGTGGCGGGGCGGGTGTCCGCGATCGTGAGTTCCATGCTCGACGTCGGCGTCGGGCGTTGCGCCGTGGCCCTCGTGTCGGCTTTCGGCCGTCGCCTGATCGTGTGTTGCCATGGATCGCTCCCACTTCTCGCTGCTCAGATCGGGGTTCATGAGATTCTTGATGTCCTACCTATACACCTTCCCCCTGGGGGCAAGGTCAACACCTGGTTCGCAGATTCGCCGCCGTCTCTGCGAGCCCCGGCTGCGGGATCACCGTTCGAGGCCGATCTCGGTGGACGACCCGCGTTCAGGGGCATGGAACACCGGTTCGAATCCGTGGTCGGCCGCCCAGTCTTCGAGCGGCGTGGTGAGAGCTTGGACTTCGCTGCGGCCGAGAAGACCCGTACTGCCGAAGGTCGCCAGCGCGTCAGCACTCGCTTCGATGGTGACCGGGAAGCCGTCGGCCCATCGACGCCAGGTGTCGAGCGCTTCGGAGAGCGCGTGGAGTTGGTCGGTGTCGACGTTTCCGAGCAGGAAGTTGCGTCGGAGGGGGAGGTTTCTGATCGAACGCTCGGCGCGTTGGATCTCGTCGTGAGCTGTTGAGATCGCATTGGTGGCCGGGCGGGCGGTTGCTTCGACGGCAGCGAGAAGACCTCTCGCCTGTGCGAGTTCATCATCGGCTCGGCCCGCTCTTCGGCGCGCGGCGGGACGCTTGATCGCCTTGGCTCGGCGGAGGGCTGCGTTGGTCGTCCACACTTGTTGTTGGGCGGATTCGACGTCGGCGCGTGCGTTGTCGAGCGCTGGTCGGTGGGGGTCGAGGAGGCGTTCGGCTTCGAGCAGTTGTTGTTGGGCGTTGTCGAGTTCGGCGTGGTGCCGGTCTGCCATTGCGTCGAGTTGCGCGCGCTTCTCTTCGACGCGCTGGAGACGGCTGGTGATGTTGTTTGTGAGGTCGTCGAACCAGTGCGGGAGGATGCAGCGAGGTTGTGGTGTGGAACGTTGCCGCCCGAGGTGTCGGGTCGTCTCGGCGAGTGCTCGGCGTTGCGCGATCGCGGGTAGGTCGACTCGGTCGTTGGCGATGACGCGTTCGAGGATGTCGCGGGCTTCGTCGAGGTCGTGTGTTTCGGTGACGACGAGCATGAGGTTCTCGGTGCGGCCTCTGGTGGCGCCGACGTAGAGGCCGCGCCTCGAGGTGGCGTCGGTGACGACTTCGATTGCGGCGGCGGTGGTGTCGCCTTGGTTGCCGTGCTCGGTGGCGGCGTAGCCGAGGTGGACGTGTTCGGCGGCGTAGTTGGCGGGCAGTTCGACGACGCCTGTGCCTTCGTTCGACGACGCGGTGATGGTGCCGTCGGCGCCGATGCCGGTGACGGTCCATGTTTCGCGGTTGCGGACGACGTCGCCGGTTGTCGTGGTGAGGCGGCGGTTGTTGCGTCGGGTGACGACGACGTCGCCGACGCACGCGAACTCGGTGCCGCCGATCGGCGCGAGCGTGGTCGGGTCGATGTCGCCGGCGGCCGCTCGTGCTGATTGGATCGCCGTGTTGATCCGGTCGACGTGGTCGTTGCTGGACGCGGTGATCGCGAGGGTCTCGCCCGCGGCGTGGGTCTGGCTCCACCGGTCGACGACGAGCGCGACTTGTTCGTCGAACGTGCCGGGGATGATTCGGTCGTGGGCGATGTAGTCGTCGAGTGCTCGTGGGTCGCCGCGTCGCAGTTTGAGGGACGCGGCTGGCTCCCAGGGTTCGGTGAAGCGGTGGATCCGGTCGAGTTCGTGAACCCGTCCGGTGACGGTGAGTTCGTGGAACATGCCACCTCGGCCGACCGCTTGGAGTTGGTAGGGGTCGCCGACGAGCGCCACCCGCCATCGTCGAGCCGCGGCGAGTTGTGCGAGTTCAGAGAGGGAGTGGGTGCCGACCATGCCGGCTTCGTCGACGATCACCGTCGTGCCGGCCGGGAGTCGATAGTGGCCGAGGGGTGGCCGGTCGGTCCGGTTCCATTCGTGGAGGAGTTTGTCGAGCGTGTCGGATTCGATGCCGGTCTCTCGTTTGAGGACACGGGCGCCCTTCGCCGACGGCGCAACTCCGAACACCGGGCGGCCAACACCGTGGAGGTCGTCGATCGCGGCGCGCAGTGTGGTGGTCTTGCCGGCCCCGGCGGGTCCGACGACGAGGACGAGTTGGTCGTGGCCAGCGACTGCGGCGGCGACGTCGGCCTGCATGACGTCGAGGTGCGCGCCGTCGACGGTCGTTGACGGTCGGGGGTCGTCGGCTTGGGCGGCGAGCGCCCACGATGCGATCAGTTCTTCTTCGGCGAGGATGGCGTCGGTGGTGATGTGCGGACTGATCGGTTCGTGAAACAGCGATCGCCCGTCCGACACACGCCGCGGCGTCGCCGTGTGGTCCGGGTCGAGTTCGATGCAGTGGCCGACGACGGCGTCGGCCCACTGCTCGATGCGCTCCGCCCACTGCTTGCCGGTGAGTGTGGGGTCGGGTCGGGCGACGTCGGCCACGGCGGCGACGATCTGGGCCCGGTTCCACGACGATCCCGATGACGACAACGCGTCGATGAGTTCGGCGACCGTGATCGTCGGCGGCCGCTCGTCGCGATCGACCTGCTGGGTTTGGAGTTCCTCGATCAGCCCGAAAGCGTCCCAGCCGGCTGCCGCGGCCTCGGTGTCCCACCGTGTCGTGAGTTCGGAGACGCCGGTGCCGGATTTGCGCGCCCGCGTGTCGACCGCGGCCTCCCGCTTGAGCGCGCCGATTTCCCACTGGTTGGGGTCGCGTCCCTTCCGCGCGGCGAAGTCGTCGACCTTGACGGCGACAGCTTCGTTGATCTCGTCCGCCCGCTTCGAAAACACGGCGAGCAGATCGTCGGGCATGGCGGCCATCTCGGCCTGGCCGTTGTCGATCGTTGCCCAGTCGATACCGAAACGGTGGGTGAGTTCGTTGCGGAGCACCGACTGGTAGAGGCCGCCCAGCATCCTCTGGTGTCGCTTGAGATAGCGGGCGTCGAGGGCGAGCCAGCGGCCAGCCGCGGTCTGCACCTTCGCCGAGATGACACAGTGGGTGTGGATCTGTGGGTCATCCGCGCGAGATGTCGTCTGGCGGAACGCAGCGATCGTGAGACCTTGCGAGTCGGGGTGGAGTCGGCCGCCGGCGGATCGGATGCGGGTCGTCGAACCGAACCGTTCGAGGTGGCCGAGGGCAGCGTTGACGGCGACGTCGTGCGCGGCGAGGAGTCGCTCGTCTCGGGTGAGCGCCCACAACACACTGAGTGACTTCGGTGCGGAGAAGGTCGCGTCGAACCCGGCGACCGCCTTCACAACCGTGCCGTTCGCGAGTTCTCGGTCCCGGAGAGCTCGCCCGAGCGGTGTCCCAGTTGTGGGGTCACGGCCTTCGAGGACCGACTGCAGATCGTCGGCGATGACGTCACCGACGAGGTCGAGACCCGGTGCTTGGCGGCCGAGCCACTTCCCGGGAACCTCACCGGGCGCCTCGGTGAGATAGCGGGTGTAGTAGTCGACAGCGGCGGCCGCCGAACCGGCGTAGATCGTGCGAACCCGCAACATCACGACCCGCCCAGACGTTTGGGCACTTGTCTGTTGAAGAAAGTGGGAAGTGATCGTGAACTGGTCATGGTGATCCGCGGGGGAGTCAGTCCTCGAAGAGTCGAGGAGTCGTGGGACGGCGAGTGGTGCGACGCGGGTGGCGAGTCGTCGTGTGCGGTGACGGACTCCGCGTGTCGTCGTCGCAATCGGTGTGACCGACCTGGTGGTCGACGGTCGGGTGTTCGGCGATCGGCCAGGTGATCGGCGCGCCGATGTAGTGCTCGAGCCGGACGCGCGGGACACGGAGGCCTCGGCCGACCTTCAGCCCCGGGATCTCGTCGGCGTCACCGGTGGCCCGGTAGCGGTGGATCGACTCGTACACGAAGGTCAGCCCGCAGCGCAGCACGGCGGCGGTCTCGGCCACCGTCAGCAGATCCGGCGGCGCGCTGTTCGACGGTGGAGTGTCGAGTTGTCGTCGTGTCGGCATCGCATCGGTCCTTCACGGGATCACCCCACCCGTGAACCGGACGCTCGACGTCGAGCCGAGTGGGACCCAGCCCGACGACAAAGGCGTCCGATCATCTAATGAAATGCCGACGAAGGCGCTTCTCGTTACAGAGTTTCTTGGTCAACCAACTCCGAGGAATCGATCGAACATGGGCAGAACGACCGCCGCCGCCGACCTCGAGACTTCGGCGGTCGTTGGCAAACGATCGTCGGTCAGATGCCGCCGACTGCGGTGAAGCTGGCGCATCGATGTGGAGGCCGACGATCGCGACCGGTCGTAATGCGTGCGTCAGTCGGTGACGCGGTCAGCCCAGTAGAACGGGCGACGGCGTTCGTGATGTACGGCGAGGATCTCGAGGTCCTCGCTGGCGACTCGGTAAACGACAACATACGGGAAGCCGGCGAGAGCGATCTTCCTCTCGAGCTGTTCACTGCTGTCGTCCTGGCGCGTCAGGGTCCCGGCGTTCGGCCAACGCGCCGCGCGCTCAGTCGTTGCTCGGACGGCGCCGAGGAAGCGGCCGCCAAGTCCGTCGACGCGGTTCTCGTACCAGAGTTGTGCTTCCACCACTTCGGCGGTCGCAAGAGGGTGAAACCGGACGGCGCGCGTCACCGGGGACGTCGGGCTTGATCCACCTTCGCAAGGACATCGTCCCAGGAGTCGGTGGTGACCTCGCCGGAGTCGATCTGGCGGGCTCGTCGAGCCGCTTCGTCGGCCCAGAGTCGATCGAGCTCTGCCTGGTCGGTCTCGACCGATCGATCATCGAGGCTGTCGAGGAGTTCGACAGCCAGTTGTGCCCGGGCTGCCTCTGGCAGCGCGAGCGCTTCAGATCGCAGCGCGTCCGTCTGGGCGGTCATGCTGCCACGATACATCGTCGCCGGCCCGCCGACTGGAGCAAGGCGGCCGCTCGCCGAGCGGGGTTCGTTCGGCCTTGAAAGACGTGATTATGGAGCGGCCTCCGTCGGTCCGAAGGCGTGCGATTTCGCCGGCGGTGCGGCGCGGGTTGCCGCGATCCGGCAGGTGATTATCGCTCGGGTGCGACGGCGCCTCTGAAGGGGTCCCGGTTGGAACTGGGCCAGGTGGTCAATCCAGCAGGCCGCCAATTACGTCGGCGGCTTGGCGGTCGCTGGCTTCGAGGAAGTGGGCGTAGACGTTCAGGGTCGTCGCTGCGTTGGCGTGGCCGAGCCGCCCGCTGACGGTGCGGACGGGGACGCCGGCGGCGAGGAGTTGGGTGGCGTGGAGATGCCTCAGATCGTGGAGGCGGACGCTATCGAGACCGGCCTGCTTGCGCACTCGGGTGAAGCGACCGGTGATCGTGTCGGGGTGTAGGGGGTCGGCGCCGTCGGCCGATTCGGTGAACACGTAGCCGTCGGGATCGAGCTCGAGGTCGCACGCGTCAGCTCGTTCCTCGAGACGTCGACGCTGGGCGTCGAGCACGGCGACTGTCGCGTCGTCGAGTGCGATCCGGCGTGCGGCGTGGGTCTTGGTGTCCTTGACGACGGTGCCACCCGCGACGGATGCGATTGAGCGCTTGATCGACAGCGTGCGAGTGCTGCGGTCGAGGTCGGACCAGCGCAGTCCGCACACCTCGCCGCGTCGTGCCCCGGTGGCCGTCAGTACTCGGAGCAGTGCGCCGTACTCGGGGTCGTCCTCGTCGGCGAGCTCGAGCATGCGCTTCACGTCGACGATCGAGGGCGGGTTGATCTCGCGCTGACGGAGCTTCGGCGGCGACGCCGCAGCCGCCGGGTTCATCGGAACGATGCTCCACTTCACCGCTTGGCCGAACGCTCCCCGGAACACGGCGTGCACGTGCCGGATGGTGGCAGGGGAGAGGCCGCGCTCCTTCGAGAGCATCGCGTAGTAGTCGTCGAGACGCTTCGTCGTCACTCGACCGAGTCGCAGCGATCCGACGTCGGGTTTGATCAACCGCTCCGTCAAGCGGCGGTACTCGCGCACGGTGGTCGGCGACAGCGAGCCCTCGACGTGGTCGATCCACGAGTCGAGCAGTTGGCCGAGCGTCTTGGCCGGCGAGGTGATCTTGCCCTCCGACACCTGGGCCACGAGTGCGGCGAGCGCCCGTTGCGCCTCGCGTTTGGTGCCGTAGTGGGTGCGACTGAGCTGCTTGCGGAGGCCGGTCTCCGGGTCGCGCGGGAGCTGAACGATCAACTCCCAGTTGCCGGCTTGGCGCTCACGCAATGAGCCCTTCATGCCGACGATCCTAAACCGAATTCTTGGTTAGCTGCTTGGTTGGAGGTTGTTGACTTCGCAACGACTCTCGAAAAACGCCCATCTACCAGGCATTTCTCAGAGCCCAGAAGGGGAATTGAACCCCTGACCTACGCATTACGAGTGCGTTGCTCTACCGACTGAGCTATCTGGGCGAGACCGCACGGAACGCCGGGAAACCCGGTGATCGATTCATGCGGACTGCGGGACGGGATCGTATCGGCTGAGAACGGCCGCGCCGACCTCGGATCCGGTGAGTGAGCGGGCGGTCAGCGGGTCAGCACCGGGAGCGACCACAGCAGCGATTGGAGCAGGAGCGTCTCGTTCGGGTTCCGTTCGAGCACCTCCATCGCGTCGTGGATGTGGCGCACGGCGTCGGCCGCGGCGTCCGGGCGGTCGAGGTGGCCCGCCAACAGTGCATCTCGATACGCGCCGGCGATCACCGTGAGGCCGGACAGCAGCTCGTCGGTGCGATGCCGCCGCAGCTCGCGCTTGTGGCG
>CAXAWD010000058.1:0-12536 GCA_963972325.1 uncultured Acidimicrobiaceae bacterium | reverse complement strand
ACCCCAGCATTCGAGCGCGAAACAGGGGGAGCGAGGTTTCTTGATCCGGTCGAGAACTCTCCCATTTCGATCGATGCGGCGGTGCGCGGACCGATTGAAGGGCTGGGGGGAGGGGTACACCGGGTCGGTGAAGGTCGACGACGACGCGCCCGAGACAACGGAAACCTCACTCGCCGCTGCACTTCCCGAGGTCGTGAAGCCGCCGGACGACCCGGTGGAGCGCGACCGTTGGGGCCGGAGGCTTCGCCTGACCGGTCTGGTTGCCGCGGCGTGCGCGGTCGGATTCATGTGGCTGGATTCGCGCGCCGGGTGGCTGGACTATCAGCCGGGCGGCACGGCGTTCTTCACCTACGTGCGGCCGGTGTTCTACGGAATGCTCGTACTCGGCGCGCTTGCATCCCTGAAGTGGGAGTTCGCCGGCGGTGTGATCGCCGGCCTGGCAGCCGGCGCGATCGGGGCGATCGCCGTCAACCAACTCGTCGGACGCCACGCGATCCTCGTGATCGTGCTGCTGGCCGTGCCGGCATCGGCGTGGCTCCTCGCCGACCTCTCCGGCTGGTCGGAACGCCGGGGGGTCGCCGCGATCGTCACCACCGTTGCGGCTGTCGTGTCCGGGTCCGTCGTCGGTGAGCAGGTCTACGAGCGCCAGTTCGGGCCGACCCACCCGCCGTCGGATCTCGAGGCGCTGCCCGATTCGGCGGTTCGGTGGATCTGGTCGGGAGGGGTCACATCGACCGAGGCCGACGTTCGCGCCGCCGTCGACGACCAAGCATTCGACACCGCTCGGATCGCAGTGACCACCACCGACGACTTCGCCGATGCGATCTTCCATCCAGCCGACGACACCGACGGCAGGATCGTCTCGTTCGCGATCTCCGACCTCGAACCCGGTGTCCGGCACCGCTACGCGGTCGAGATCGACGGCGAGCTCGATCTCGTCCGAGCGGGCGAGTTCACCACGTTCCCCGACGAAGCGGCCTCGTTCTCGTTCACCGTCGGAGCGTGCGCACGCGTGGGCTCCAACGGCTCGGTGTTCGACACCATCCGACAGGAAGGCCAGCTCTTCCATCTGATCACCGGCGACTTCCACTATGGCGACATCCCCGACGACGATCGCGCTCGCTACGACGAGGTGATCGACCTCACGCTCCGCCAGCCCGCTCAGGCAGCTCTGTACCGCTCGGTACCGATCGCGTACGTGTGGGACGATCACGACTACGGCATCAACGACTCCAGCTTCTCTTCCGAGAGTCGAGTCGCAGCGATGGAGGCCTATCGCGCGAACGTTCCGAGCTACCCCCTCGCAGGTGACCTG
This sequence comes from uncultured Acidimicrobiaceae bacterium, assembly GCA_963972325.1. Classification (GTDB taxonomy): domain Bacteria; phylum Actinomycetota; class Acidimicrobiia; order Acidimicrobiales; family Ilumatobacteraceae; genus Ilumatobacter. Next base: position 11,221 of record CAXAWD010000058.1, on the reverse strand, counting down.
TCGCCGGTCTTCCAGTCCTTCGACGTCGGGCGAGTCCGGTTCCTCGTCACCGACGCCCGGTCGGCGCGCGAACCGGGCGAGACGATGCTCGGCGAGTCGCAGCTCGCGTGGTTGCTCGACGCGCTCGTCACGGCGTCCGAGGAGCGAGAGCTCGTGGTGTGGGTGAACCCGGTGCCATGGCTTGCCGAAGCGGAGCCAGGGGCGGATCACTGGGGAGGGTACGCGGACGAGCGCCGCCGGATCGCCGACGTGATCGCCGAACACGACATCGATCAGCTCCTGATGATCAGCGGAGACGCACACATGGTCGCCATCGACGATGGAACCAACACCGACTACTCGGCGCAGGGTGACGCCGGGTTCCCGCTCCTGCACGCGGCTCCCCTCGACCGGCCGGGCAGCATCAAGGGCGGTCCGTACAGCGTCGGCGCCGTCGGTGAGAGCGGACAGTACGGGCTGGTCGAGATCGACGACGACGGCGAGACCATCCGGGTCGAGCTCGTGGCGAAACGGTACGACGGTGATGTCCTGCTGCGTCATGACTTCGAGGTCGGAGACGGCTGATCGTCGACCGCTCTGGTTTCCGATCACGTCGGTCCGGGTACTGGCCGCCCGCCGCTCGGCCTCCGGGTGGCACAGGAGGCAGACACGACCATGCGCAGCACTTCGACCACCGGCCCGACCACCGGCCCGACGACGGAGGACACTCCGCCCGCGACGGGCGCGACCCGGCGCCCCGACGGCAGCCTCACGTCGGTCACGACCCGGGGTCTCCGCAAGTCGTTCGACGATGTCGAGGTGCTCCACGGGCTCGACCTGCACGTCGAACCGGGCACGATCGTCGGGCTGATCGGCCCGAGCGGGTGCGGCAAGACCACCACGGTGCGCCTGATGACCGGCCTGTTGGCTCCGACCGCAGGCGATGCGTCGATCGGATCGACCCGCTCGGTCGAGCTGACGAGCGCGCAACGCTCTCGGATCGGCTACCTCCCGCAGACTCCGGCGCTGTTCCCCGACCTGTCGCTGATGGAGAACCTGAGCTTCCACGCGTCGATGTACGGCCTGCCGTTGCGCCGTAAGCAGCGCCTCATGTCGGTGCTCGACTGGGTCGAACTCAGCGACGACGCCGGCAAGCGGGTGTCGGAGGCGTCGGGCGGGATGCAGCGTCGACTCGCACTCGCGGCGGCGTTCGTCCACGACCCGGACATCGTGTTCCTCGACGAGCCGACCGCCGGCATCGACCCGATCCTGCGAGAGAAGATCTGGGCCCAGTTCCGGGAGGTCGCGTCGGCCGGCAAGACGCTGGTGGTCACCACGCAGTACGTCGGCGAGGCCGGGATGTGCGACGAGGTGGGCCTGCTCAGTGACGGCGAACTCCTCCTCGTCGACACCCCCGCCGATCTTCGCCGGGCCGCGTTCGACGGCCAGGTCGTCGACGTCCGGACGACCCGACCGCTCTCGGCGTCGGAACTCGAGCGTCTCTCCGACCACGACTTCGTCGTCGGACAGGCGGAGCGTACGGATGTCAGCGTCGCCCGCTTCGTGGTCGACGACGCCGACCGGGCGATCCCCCGGCTCAGTCGGTCGTTCGCCGATCTCGGCATCGATGTGGTCGAGGCGGGAGAGCACGAGGTCGACTACGACGAGGCGTTCGTGCGGGTCGTGCAACGCCACCGGTCCGCAGCGCAAGGCGTCCTCGACGAGGGGGCCGAAGCGTGAGCGTCACCGAACACTCCCTCTCCGTGGTCCGACCGCTCTGGGCCGTCGTGATCCGTTCCTTCGCCTTTCTCCGCAAGGAGGTCGTCGAGATCTTCCGCCAGCCGCGCCTGCTCGCACTGCTGGTCGTCGGGCCGTTCGCGCTGCTCGTCCTGTTCGGGTCGGGTTACTCCGAGACCGCGATCGTCAAGCGGGCGATCTTCGTCGGGCCCGAGGGCTCGATCTACGAAGAGGTGCTCGACACGTACGAGGCCGACCTCTCGGACTTCATCGAGTCGCAGGGCATGGTCGCCACCGAGGCCGAAGCGGTTGCCGAACTCGACGCGGGCCGCTCCGACCTCGTGGTCATCTTCCCTGCCGACCCGGCGACCGAGGTGATGTCCGGGGATCGCGCCGTCATCCGGCTGATCCACAACGAGATCGACCCGATCCAGGAGGGCGCGGTCGAGATCGCCGCCCGTCTCGCGATCCAGGAGGTCAACGCGACCGTGCTCACCACGTTCGCCGTCGAGGCGGAAGCAGCGATGCCGGACTCCGCGACGATGCGAGAGCGACTGCTCGCCCTCGGTGACGAACTCGCCGACGACCCCACCGCGACCCGCGACGCGCTCGTCGCCCAACTCGGCCTCGTCGACGATGCACTGAGCGGCTCGTCGATCGTGCTCGATCGTCTCGATCTCGGTGACGACCGGCGTAGCGACGAGCTGGCGGAGGCCCGAGCCGACACCGTCGCGATCGTCGAACGGTTGCAGACGGTGAGCGCCGAGACGACCGATGCGGAGCTGAACGACCTCGCCGATGCCGTCTCGGGTCTGACGGCGTCGCTCGACGAGACGGTCATTCTCGACCCCGAGGTGCTGATCCGTCCGTTCCAGAGCCGCACCGACAATCGGCTCGACGGCAGCATCAACCCGACCGAGTACTTCACCCCAGCGTCGCTCGCGCTGTTGCTCCAACACCTCGCGCTCACGTTCGCTGCGCTGTCGCTCGTCCGTTACCGGCGAACCGGTCTGTTCGAGCTGATGCGGGTCGGCCCCCTGTCGTCGGTCGAGATCATCGTCGGCAAGATCTTCGCCTACCTGCTGGTCGGCTCGGTCGTGGGCGCCTTGCTGATCGCCGCGTCGGTGTACGGCTTGAGTGTGCCCCTCGCGGGCTCCGTCGGATGGGTCGCGTTCACGGTCGTCGGCGTGTTGCTCGCCTCGCTGGCGCTCGGCATGGTGCTCGCCATCGTGGCGGGCTCCGAGAGCCAGGCGGTGCAGTACGCGATGCTCGTGCTGTTGGCGGGCCTGTTCTTCAGCGGTTTCATGCTTCCGGTCGACGGCCTCGCCGCGCCGGTTCGCGTCATCTCCTGGATGCTGCCGGTCACGTACGGGATCGCATCGTTCCAAGACGTCATGTTGCGTGGCCTCCCACCGGACACGTCGGTGATCTTCGGCTTGTCGGCGCTGGTGGTCGGCTACGGCGCGATCGCGATCCTCGGTCTGCGGCGGCAACTCTCGGCCAAGGCGGCGACATGAACTCGACGATCGTTGCACGTTGCTTCCGCGCGATCGCCGTGTTCGGTGTCGTGACCGGCGTGTTCTTGGGGGCCACCGGATGGCTGTTCCTGACCGAACTCGACGAGAACCTCGATCAGAGCCTGCAGATCGGCGAGACGGCGTCGGTCAGCGTGCTCGAGACGATCGACGTCGCCGAGCAGCTGATCGCGTCGCTCGACACCGGTCTCGAGACCGTCGGTGCAACCCTCGGTGCCGTCGAATCGGCGTTGGGTGACACGGCGGGTGTCGCGTCGACCACCGCCTCGCTGTCGGCCTCGTTGCCGCAGAGCTTCGACGACATCGATGTCGCACTGTCGACCGTCGAGTCGCTGAGCGGAGCGATCGACTCCGCCCTCAACGGCCTGTCCAGCGTGCCCTTCGGCCCGGACTACGACCCTGAGGTGCCGTTGCCCGTTGCGATCTCGAACCTGCGTGACGCGTTCGACCCGATCGGTGACGACCTCACCGAGCTGACGACCGAGCTGCAGTCGTTCGCCGAGGGGTCCGATGACATCAGCGGCCGCGTCGACTCGGTCCGCGCCGATCTGAACGAGACGCGTCGGGCGCTGGCCGACAGCTCCGCCCTGCTCGACGACTATCGGCGTACGGCGTCCGACGCCGGCCTGCTCGCGACCGCGAGTCGCAACGACATGTCGCGGGCGTTCGCGCTGGCGCGTCTCGCTGCACTCGTGCTGGCGCTGTTCGTCGTCGTCGCCCAGTTCATCCCGTGGTGGCTGGCGGGACGGGTGTCACCCGATCAGGTTTCGGGCGGGACCGGCAGGGGTATCGACGGACTGCACCACGAAGCGGCCGACGTCCATCGCCGGTAGCACTCCCGTCGGGGCCACATCTCGACACGACCACACGAACAGAGGGTGAACCAGCATGACCACCGACGGCCTCCGGCATGACGGCGATTCCGTCGCCGATGGTGTGACGGATGCTGTCGGCGAGCGTCGCTGGCTCGAAACGATCGGTCGACTCGGCTGGGTGGCCAAGGGCTCGGTGATCATCGCGGTGACGATGCCCGTCGGCATGGTCCTGTCGCGCCTCTACCTGGGCATGCACTACCCCACCGATGCCGTCGCGGGTGTCGCGCTCGGCGCGGTGGTGCTCGCAGCGATGTGGCGGGTCGTGCACCGGACGCTGCCGTTGGAGGAGTCACCGCAGATCCACGACCACACCGAGTTCGCGTCCGTCGAGGCGGTCCGGCCGTGACCGATCAGCGGGTCGAGCGGCTTCGGCGCACCCTGACCTCCGTGAGCGGGGTGCCGACGACGTCGGGGAACCGCATCGACGTGTTGCGCAACGGTGAGCAGATCTTCCCGGCGATGCTGGCTGCGATCGAGGACGCGGAGACCTCGATCGACCTGCTGACGTTCGTGTACTGGACCGGCTCGATCGGCACCCAGTTCGCCGATGCGCTCGGACGCTCGGCCGAGCGTGGCGTGCGGGTGCGGGTGCTGCTCGACGGCGTCGGAGCCAAGTCGATCGACCGACGGCTCGTGCATCGGATGCGTGACCGTGGTGTCGAACTGCGGTGGTTCCGCCCGCCCCATCCGCTGCATCCGCTGCAGGCGAACCATCGGACGCACCGCAAGGTGATGGTGTGCGACGAGCGTGTCGGTTTCACGGGCGGTGTGGGCATCGCCGACGAGTGGATGGGTGACGGCCACAGCGACGGTGCGTGGCGCGACACCCACGTCCGGCTGGTCGGGTCGGCGGTCAACGGCCTGCGTGCCGCGTTCCTCGACAACTGGATCGAGACGGAGCCGTGCCTCTTCGATGCCGATGTCGATCATTTTCCCGAGCACGGTTCGCCCGGCGATGTCGACGTGCAGGTCATCACCGGCACGGCCGAGCCAGGGTGGAACTCGATCTCGATGTCGGTGCGGGCAACCGTCGAACTCGCGACCGAACGAATCCGCATCACCACCGCCTACTTCGTACCCGACGACGACCTCACCGGACGGTTGGTCGAGGCGGCCGCACGGGGCGTGACGGTGCAACTGTTGATCCCCGGGCCGGGCGCCGACAAGCGGTTCGTCCAGTTGGGAGGCGAGGACCGCTATCGCGAGCTCCTCGACGCGGGTGTCGAGATCTGGAACTACCAGCCGTCGATGCTGCACGCCAAGGTGATGACCGTCGACGGCGCCGTCGGGATCATCGGCTCCGCCAACTTCAACCACCGGTCGACGTCGCTCGACGAAGAGGTCAACCTCGTGGTGTTCGACGAGGGTTTCGTTGCCGAGCTCGACGCAGATTTCGACACCGATCTGGGCCGCAGCGAGGAGATCGATCTGTCGAGGTGGAAGCGGCGAGGTCTGTCTCAACGCCTGCTCGAGCAGGTCATGCACCAGCTGCGACCGTGGATGTGACGCAAGCGCTTCCGGCCCAGGTATCGGCCCCGGTATCGGCTCTGGTTTCGGCCGTCGAGCAGCCGGGTACCTCCCGATCGACCACACGATGCCCGACACCTCGGAAGGAGAACGCTCATGATCGCACCGAACGACGCCGGCGCGTCGCCGACGGTCGCCGATCAGCGATTCGACGAGCCGTCCCGACCGATCCGGGTGTCGCTCGTGAACGACTACGAGATCGTCTTGCGTGGGTTGCACGCGATGTTGGCGCCGTTCCGCGACCGCGTCACCGTGGTCGAGCACGAGATCGGTGGAACGCCCGACCGGACCGCCGATATCGCGCTCTTCGACACGTTCGCCGGGCGCCGTGACTCGCTCGATCGAGCCCGGCAGATGGTCGACGAGGGGCTCGTCGAGCACATCGTGCTGTACACCTGGGACGCGTCGCCCCAGTTCCTCGACATCGCCACGACGGTCGGCGTGTCCGCGGTGATCCGCAAGAGCGCCGGCGGAACTCAACTCGTCGAGCAACTGGAACGGGTGGTCGCCGGCGAGCGTTTCGGCTGGGCCGACGATTCCGACACCAACGGACGTGCGCACCACGAGGCGCTGTCGATGCGCGAACGAGAGGTGTTGGCACTGATGGCCCTCGGGTACACCAATCCCGAAATCGCCGCCGAGCTGTTCCTGTCGGTCGACACGGTGAAGACCTACGTGCGGCGCGTGTTCGCGAAGCTCGGCGTCAACAACCGGACCAACGCAGCGCTGCTCGCGGCCAAGTACGACCTGCCCCCGCCCGCTCGACGACTCTCCCAACGGACAGGGTGAGCACGGTGGCGGGTAGGGTGCGAGGATGACGAATGGGTGCGTCATGAGGTGTGAACTGGATGCCGACCTCGCCGAGGTCGGCACCGCCCGCCGCTTCATCCGAGCGAATCTGGCGGACGTCTCCGACGAGGTCAACGCCGACGCGCAGCTCGTCGCCAGCGAACTCGTCACCAACGCCGTCGAGCACGGCACGGGCGGCCCCGTCGTCATGGCGTTGCGCCGTGAGCCGGCCTCGCTGGCGCTCACGGTCGAGAGCGTCGGCCCGGCCCCCGAGGTCGGGGCCGTCGACGAGTGGGAGGTGGCGCCCGTCGAACAGATCACCGGGCGCGGCCTCGGCATCGTTCGGTCGATCGCCGATCGGGTCGACGTGTCGCGTCGGAACGGCCGGCTCGTGATCACGGCCTGCCTGGCGTTCTGACCCGCGGCGGTCCCCGACCCCGACGCGCCCGGCCCGGCTCCGTACCATGAGCCGAATGGCAGCAGTTCGCAACTGGGCGAGGAACCAGGCGTGCATCCCCACATCCGTCGAACACCCCCGCTCGACCGACGAGGTCGCGGCGATCGTGCGGCGCGCCCATGCCGCCGGGCAGCGGGTGAAGGCGATCGGTGCCGGCCACTCGTTCACGGCGACGGCGATGACCGGCGGAACACTGATCTCGCTCGAACACCTCGACCGGATGATCGACGTCGACGTCCCCGCCGGCCGGGTGACCGTGCAGGCGGGCAAGACGCTCCGAGCGCTCGGTGAGGAGCTCGCCGCCGTGGGGCTGGCGATGCCGAACCTCGGCGACATCAACGTGCAGTCGATCGCCGGCGCGATCAACACGGCCACGCACGGCACCGGCCTCGAACTCGGCAACATCGCCACCACGATCGTCGGGATGGAGCTGGTCGACGGACGCGGCGACGTCGTTCGGTGCGACGCCGACACCGACCCCGAACTCCTGCACGCCGCCCGGGTGGGCGTGGGAGCGCTCGGCATCGCGACGCAGGTGACGATCCAGTGCGTGCCGGCGTTCAACCTGCACGCCCACGAGACCATCGAGACCTTGGACGATCTGCTCGACGGGTTCACCGAGTTCTCGCGGAGCGCCGAACACGCCGAGTTCTTCTGGATGCCGGGCGCCCGGCGGTGCCAGGTCAAGCGCAACCGTCGCACCGACGAACCGGCCCGCCCGCCGTCGAAGCTGGCGTACGTGCGCGACAAGTACGTCGCCGAGAACCTGGCGTTCGATCTCGTGTGCCGCACGGGTCGTCGGTTCCCGTCGTTCGCCCCGAAGATCTCGAAGTTGGTGTCGAGCGCCGCGGGCGAGCGCGATCTGATCGACCGCAGCGACCGCGTGTTCGCCAGCCCGCGGCACGTCAAGTTCGTCGAGATGGAGTACGGCGTGCCGATCGACGCGGTGCCCGAGGCGGTACGTCGGGTGCGCGACCTGGCGGCGTCGCTCAGTTTCCCGACGCTGTTCCCCGTCGAGGTCCGGGTGTCGGCCGCCGACGACATCCCGCTGTCGACCGGGCACGGCCGCACCAACGGGTGGATCGCGGTGCATCAGTACCGCGGTGCGCCGTACGAGTCGTACTTCCAGGGTGTCGAGGCGATCATGAACGACTACGACGGTCGGCCGCACTGGGGCAAGCTGCACTTCCAGAGCGCCGGCACGCTCCGCGGCCGCTATCCGGAGTGGGACGCGTTCCACGCCGCCCGCGCCCGGCTCGATCCCGACGGCACGTTCGCCAACGACTACACCGACCGAGTCCTCGACCCCGTCAGCTGAACGATGACGCGACGCGGCCGGATGGTGAGCGTTGCGAAGCGGTGTCGATCATGAGGTCGACTGAACCGGGGCGAATCGGTGGCGTGTACATGATGTGATCGTGGCGTCCGATCGGCACACCGGCTTCGAACGGTTCTTCCTCGCGCAACAGCCGCGCCTGGTGGCGATCGCGCTCGGTTGGACCGGCGACCGTGAGACCGCTCGTGAAGCAGCGCAGGAGGCGCTCGTCCGCGCGCATCGGGAGTGGGAGCGGGTGGGGAACCTCGACCGTCCCGACGCCTGGGTGCGGCGGGGGTTGGTGAACCTGCTGATCGACCGGCGCCGCACGTTGCGGCGGGATGTGGCCCTGCTGCAACGGTTGGGGCCGCCGCCCGTCGTCGATGCCGTAACGTTCGACGACCGCCGGTGGTGGAACGCCGTCCGGTCTCTCCCCGATCGTCAACGGGCGGTCGTGACCTTGTACTACCTGGAGGATCTCCCGGTCGCCGAGGTGGCCGAGATCCTCGAGATGGCGCCCGGCACCGTCAAGTCGACGCTGTCGCAGGCGCGCGCGGCGCTTCGTCGTGTGCTCGGAAAGGACGTCGAATGATGGACGACGCCGAGTTCGAACGTGCGGCGCGGCACGCCGCGAGAACGCTTCGCGACGAAGCCGAGTCGATCGCCGATCCGCAGGCTGCACTCGCCGCTCTGCTCGACGACGAGCCCGCCGGGCCACCCAACGACGTGCGACTCGACGTCGTGACGCGTCCGTTGCGGGGTCGGCGTTGGGTGTCGTTGTCGGCGGTTGCCGCTGCGCTGGTCGCCGTTGCGGGCATCGTGGTCGTCGCGGGTCGAGATCCTGCCGATGCGCCGACCACCGAGACCATCGTCGAACCGCCCGCGACCGTGTTGACGACCGATGCGACCCCCGCCACGACCGTCGAGGTGACCTCGCCAGCCACCGAACCGTCGGTGCCACGCTCCACCGACCCGCCCGAGACCGATCCGGTCTCGACGATGTCGGCGACCGTGGTCGGCGAGATCGGCGAACCGCTCGGCCGCACGGTGCTCGTGAACTACGGGGTCGGCGACGGCGCCGAGCAACTGGGGTTCGAGGACTGTCAGGAGTGTGAGCCGACCCGACCGGGAGCGCCGCTCGTGAGCGAGGCGGGTGACATCGTGATCGCCGATCCGGTCAACGACCGCTGGCAGGTCATCCGCGACGGGGTCTGGCAGGGTGCGCCGTTCTCCGACGGGCAGCGTGTCGTTGGCTCCCCGATCCGAGCGACGGATGGGTACATCTACGCGGTCGTCCCTGGTGTGGCGGCAGCGTCGACGTCGACGGTCGTCGCCATCGATCCGACCGAGCTGGTGGTGCGCGCGTCGTACCCGATGCCGATCGGTGCGGTCGTCGCCGAGTTGCACCAGGTGAACGACGACGTGATGTACGGCGACGCAATCGTCACCTCGATCCAGCATCGGCCCGACCTTCCGTCGTGGGACCTCGACTCTGCGGCGAACCTCCTGCGTCTGACGATCGCCGATGTGGAGCAGGTGTTCGCTCTGCCTGCCGCATGGCTGGTGAGCACCGACTCCGTCAGCCGCTTCGACGACGGCTCGGTCGCGCTGCACGCACTCGCGACCGGCAGGGAGGAGGACGAGTGGCTCATCGCCCGCTTCTGGGCCGACGGTTCGTTCACGTCGGGCACGCTCACGACCCGCCCCGCTACGACCGGCTCGATCGGGCGGTTCACGACCGACGGCTGGGTGCAACTCGAGGACGACGCGATCGTCCGGTATGCCCTGCCGGAGTTCGATGGACCGGACCCGCTCTCCGATTGGGCGGTGCCCGACGTGTCGGTACCGACGTTGGATGCCGTCCCGCGGTGGTTCCCCGCCGACCTGGTCGACGCGCCGCCGACCGTGACCGGCGGCGAAAGCGTCGGCGCCGCGTTCGCCGGACCGTCGTATGCCCAGACGTGGGTGCGAACGGAGCGCGACGGCACCGTCACCGGGCTTCTCGACGTCACCACCGGGTTCACCCCGACCCTGGTCAACTCGACCAGCGACCGGGTCGAGGTCCCGGGTTGGCCGATCGCGAGATCGAGCCTGATGGGCAGCGACGACCTCACCCACATCACGGTCCACACGGCTGAGCGATTCGTCAGCCTCGCCTCGCAGGGAATCGCCGAGGACGAGGTCGTTCGGCTGGCGGGTGCGTTGGTCACCGACGTCGACGGTGTCGGTTGGGCGACGCCGCCGTTCTCGTCGGAGGAGACCTGGGTCTCGATCCACGAGGGGTGGGAGACCGGTACGGCGGCGCGCTGGCTGCGCGGGCCGGCGCCGGACGGGAGCACCTTGGAACTGACGGTCACCCACGGCATGCCGAGCACCGTGCTGACGCCGCGGTCGCTCGACGGTCCGATGCATCTGATCCGGATCGACGACCATCCGGCGTTGCTCTTCGACCGTGGCGACCTCGTCGGCCTCAGCTATTCGCCCGCCGCCGATGTCGTGGTCGTGCTCGGCTCCGATGGAACGGGCGGCGACCTCATCGACGTCGCCGAGTCACTCGTCGAGGTCGATGCGGCCACATGGGACTTGTTGGTCCTTGCCCCGGAACCCGGGAGCGATGGTTGCACCAGCTTCTTCTGCTGACCCGATACCCACGTCACGACAACTCATGACGGAGGTGACGAGATGTGGCGGGCATGATGGGCACATGCCCGCCCGAATCGTCGAGACCCACCACGGCGATCATCTGATCAGCACCGATCCGGCGCGGGTCGACGTCGTCGCCGTGCACCGCTGGTTGTCGGAACGGGGGTACTGGGCGCTCGACCGCACGTTCGAGACGCAACGCCGGGCGATCGAGCACAGCGCCCTCGTCGTGGGCGCGTACTCGGCCGACGGCGACCAGGTCGGATTCGCCCGCATGGTGACCGACCTCGCCACGTTCGGCTGGCTGGCCGACGTGTACGTCGTCGAGCAGGCGCGTGGCACCGGACTCGGCGTCGCGATGGTC
>CAXAWD010000057.1:0-12767 GCA_963972325.1 uncultured Acidimicrobiaceae bacterium | reverse complement strand
GTGCGATCGTCAACATGGCGTCGGCGGCTGCGTTCGACGGCCAGATCGGCCAGGCGGCGTACTCGGCCTCGAAGGGTGGCGTCGTCGGCATGACCCTGCCGATCGCCCGTGACCTGTCGGCCGTCGGCATTCGCGTGAACACGGTGGCTCCCGGGTTGATCGACACGCCGATCTACGGCGAGGGTGAAGCCTCGGAGGCGTTCAAGGCCCACCTCGGCCAGTCGGTGCTGTTCCCGAAGCGCCTCGGCAGCGGCGAGGAGCTGGCGTTCATGGTCGTCGACCTGATCACCAACCCGTACATGAACGCCGAGACCATCCGAGTCGACGGCGGCATCCGAATGCCACCAAAGTAGAGACGGTCTCGTCACTCGTTCGGCTGCGCCTCACTCCGTTCCTCGGAGTGAGGCGCAGCCGCGTGCGGGACATGTGGGCACCGGGCACGACTCCGTCGCACCCTGGCGCGTTCAACTCGCGTCGGCCCGCACCGGCCAGACACAGCGCGAGTCGGTTGGTCCGGCGCGCGAGAGTTGGACGCGCCGGTGGCGGAGCCCCGCCGGTTCCCATGGTGTGTGCTCGCGGTTGCGCCTATTCCGAGGAACGGAGTGAGGCGCAGCCGAACGAGAGACGAGGAGTGCGCTATCCCTTGGAGCGGACTTGGGGGTCGAGGGCGTCGCGGAGGCCGTCACCGATCAGGTTGACGCTCATCACGGTCATCGACAGCAGCAGGCCGGGACCGGCGACGAGCCAGATGTTCAGCGAGATGCGGTCTTTTGCGTCGTTGAGCAGTCGACCCCACGTGGGAAGTTCGAGCGGGAAGCCGAGCCCGAGGAACGACACGGCCGACTCGGTCAGGATCGCCACCGCGATGCCGAGCGAGGCCGACACGATGACCGGGCTGAGCACGTTGGGCAGGATGTGCTGCACGATGATGCGGCGCGAACGGGTGCCGATGCTCCGGCTCGCGAGGATGAACTCCTGCTCTTTGATCGTGAGCACTTCACCGCGCACGATGCGGGCGGTCTGCATCCAACTCGTGCCACCGATGATCAGCACCATCAGCACGAAGATGCCGAGGCCGTCGCCGAGCTTCTCTTGGACCGGGTCGCGGAACAGCACGATCACGACCAGCAAGACCGGGAGGAGCGGCAGCGACAGGAACAGATCGGTGATGCGCATCAGCGCACCGTCGAGCAGTCGGAAGTAGCCGGCGAGCACACCCACCAGGGCGCCGAGCAGGATCGACACGGCCATCGCGACGAACCCGACGAGCAGGGAGATCCGGCCGCCGATCAGCGCCCGGGCGAACGCGTCGCGGCCGAGGTTGTCGGTACCCCAGATGTGTGGCCAGCCGGCATTTCGGTTGGCGTTGAGCACGACGGGGGTGGAGGTGTCGAACGGTAGGAGGATCGGGCCGAGGAAGCAGCCGAGCACGATGACCGTGAGCATGACCATGCCGGCGAGCGCGCCCTTGTGACGCCGGAACTGGCGCCACACATCGGCGCGCAGCGAGCGGAACTCACGTAGCTCGCCTTCGGCGGCGACGGGGTCGATGCCGTCGCCGGCGGGATTCGGGTCGGCAGTGGAGAAGTCAGTCATAGCGAATCCGTGGGTCGAGGAAGCCGTAGAGCACGTCGGCGACGATGTTGAACAGCACGGTGAGTGCGGCGAAAATGAACACGAGCGATTGCACCATCGGGATGTCGTTCTGCCCGATCGACACGAGCAACAGCTGCCCGAGTCCGTTGACGCGGAAGATGTTCTCGGTGATGATGGCGCCGCCGAAGATGCCGGGGATCGACAGCGCGAGCAGCGTGATGACCGGGATCAGGCTGTTGCGCAGTACGTGGGTGGTCATCACCGAGCGTTCTCGCACGCCTTTGGATCGAGCGGTCCGGACGTACGACTGGTTGAGGTTCTCGAGGACCGATGCTCGGGCGAAGCGCCCGAACGTGGCCGCGTTGAACAGGGTGAGCACGCCGACGGGCATGAGTAACTGTTTGATCTGGAACCAGATGCTGCTCCAACTCGTCCACTGCACGTCGTGCGTCGTCGTGTAGTAGGTGGGCAGCCAGCCGAGTTTGACCGAGAAGAGGTAGATGAAGAGCGGGCCGATCACGAACACCGGCACCGAGAAGCCGAGCAGCGTGATGACGGTGCCGACGTTGTCGAACCACGAGTACTGCTTGTACGCCTGCAGCGTGCCGATCGGCACCGCGATCAACACGCCGAAGACCAGACCGAGCCCCAGCACCCACAGGGTCTGGGGGAGGCGCTGGTACACGGTGTCCATCGCCGGCGAGCGTGAGCTCCAGGAGATGATGCGCTCGCGGCTCTCGCAGTCGCCGAAGCACGTGTTGGTGACCGACTCGAACGCGTGGATCGGTTCGTTGATCACCATCAACTTGTTCCAGTTCCACCAGCGGACGAAGAACGGATCGTTGAAGCCGAGCGAGTCGCGGATCTGGTCGCGGATCTCGGCCGGGATCGTCAGGGGCAATTGGCTGGTCGGATCACCGGGCGCCAAATCGAGAATCGTGAAGACGATCAAGCTGATGATCAGCAATGTCGGTATCGCCAGCAACAACCGACGGATGACGTACAGCCCCATGTTTCCCCCAGTGATCCGATGTTCGACGGTGGTGGGGCCCGGTCGGGCCCCACCACCGTCAGGTCATCGAAGAATCAGCCCGCGCGGGTCCAGTCCTCGATGTTCCAGTACTCGCTGTCCCAGCCGTTGAGCTCGCCGACGTTCTCGATGTCGTTGGCGAAGGCCGACGGGTTGGCCCGGTGGATCAACGGGATGGTCGCCGTCGTCGACAGGATGTCGTTCATCTGGATGATGAGGTCAGCGCGGGACGGGTCGTCCAACGCGGTCTCCGACAGCTGTGCGTCGAGCGCGTCGTACTCGGCGCTGTTGAGGCGTGGGATGTTGTCGCCGCCCCAGCCCGTTGCGGACGTCGGGATCTTCTCCGTCGTCCAGCCGTTGAGGTAGCTGCTGCCGTCAGGACCCGTCGAGGAGTTCGTGAACATCTCGATCGGGCTGAAGAACTTCCAGATGCAGGCATCGGCGGCACAGGTGCCGTCGAAGAACAGGCTGGCGTCCTCGTTCTTCATGTTGGCCTTCACGCCGATCTGCTCCCAGTGGCTCTTGATGAGCTCCTGGTTGCTCTGACGGACCGCGTTGGTCGAGGTGACGAAGTCGAACTCGAGCGGACCGAAGCCGGGCGCCTCGCGAACGCCGTCGCCGTCGGTGTCCATGTAACCGAGGCCGTCGAGGAGGGCGTTGGCCCCGTCGACGTCCTGGGTCAGGCACCAGTCGTTGTTGGTGCTGTTCTCGGCACCCACCGGCCACATGTTGCAGGTCGGTGCACCCGTCGGGCCGTAACCGACCGCGACGAGTTCGTCACGGTTGATCGCGATCGACAGTGCCCGATGCAGGTCGGGGTTGTCGACGAACAGCGGGTGCGGTGTGCCCTCCGACGGCGGCTCGGCGTACGGATCGGTCTGGTTCAGGTTGATGTGCTCGACGCTGGATGCGAACGCCGACTTCACCGTGCCGTTGCCGGCATCGACCATCGGGGCGATGATCTCCGGTGCCACCTGAAGGTTCCAGGCGTAGTCGGCTTCGCCGACCTCGAGGACCGAGCGGGCCGACGCCTCGGCGTCGCCGCCGCCCTTGATCTCGATCGTGCCGAAGAACGGCTTGCCGTCGGCGATGCCGCGGTAGTTCTCGTTCATCGCGTACGACACCGTGTCTTCCGGGCGCAGGTCGGTCACGACGTACGGGCCGGTTCCGACGGGCTTGAAGTTCTGGTCGGAGCACGACTTCGCCGCAGCGCCCACACAGTCGGCGAACTGGGCCGCCTGGATGACCGGGCTGGTGTAGCCGACGAACGGTGCGAACGGGTACGGCTTCGGAGCGTCGAACGTGATCGTCACGGTGTAATCGTCGTCGGCCACCACGCTGGTGACGTCGGCGAAGACCTCGACCGAACAACCGGTTTCGTCGTTCTTGCAGTACTCGTAGGTGAACACGGCGTCGGCCGCGGTGAACGGCGTACCGTCCGACCACAACACGTCGTCACGCAGGTGCCACGTGATCGTCGTCAGGTCGTCGGAGATGCCGCCGTTGCTCTGTGTCGGGATCTCGGTCGCCAGTGCCGGAACGACTTCGCCGTCCGGTGTGAACTCGGCGAACGGCTCGAGCACGAGCGAACCGGCGAGCAGGTCTTTCGTGCCGTTGGAGAGCAGCGAGTTGGCCTGCGACGGTGCCTGCCACTGCAGCATCACGAGGTTGCCGCCCTGGCCGGCAGTGGAGTCGCCGCCGGTGTCGCCACCGTCATCACCGCCGTCGTCGCCACCGTCGTCTCCGCCGTCATCACCGCCGTCGTCGCCGCCGGTGTCTCCGCCGTCGTCGCCGGTGTCGCCACCGTCGTCTCCGCCCGTGTCGCCGCCACCGTCGTCGGTGGCGTCGGCAGGCGGTTCTGCCGTGTCGTCGTCTCCGCCGCATGCGCCGGCGACGAGCGCCAACGCAGCAGCTGCTGCGAACATTCTTCTTGCTTTCATGTGGTGGATTCCCCTCCCCCAGAGCCGGTCGAGGTCGACCGGCATCGTGTTCGTCATCCTAAATGCTGGGATGACGATCGTGTGCCGGAACCGTGTGACGGCGATGTGACCATCGTGTTCGCGATATTCGCATCGTCACCACCCCGGCTCGTCGGCGAAATGGCAGGCCACGACGTGGCCCGGTTCGATTTCTCGGCTCTCCGGCACATCGACGCTGCACCGGTCGCGAGCGACCGGGCAGCGGGTGTGGAACGGACAGCCGCTGGGGGGATTGGCAGGACTCGGGATGTCGCCGCTGAGGATCACGCGCATGCGCTGGCCCTCGACGACGGGATCGGGCACCGGCACGGCCGAGTGGAGTGCCCGGGTGTACGGGTGCTTCGGCGACTCGTAGAGCTGGTCGACCGGCGCGAGCTCGACGATCCGCCCGAGATACATGACAGCGACGCGGTCGGCGATGTGGCGCACCATGCTCATGTCGTGGGAGATGAACAGGTACGCGAGACCCAGCTCGTCCTGCACCCGTTCGAGCAGGTTGACGACCTGGGCCTGGATCGACACGTCGAGCGCGGAGACCGGCTCGTCGCACACGATGAAGTCGGGGTCGAGTGCGATCGCTCGGGCGATGCCGATGCGCTGGCGCTGCCCGCCGGAGAACTCGTGCGGGTACCGGTTGGCGTGGCTCGGGTCGAGCCCGACGAGTTCGAGCAGTTCACCGATACGGGTGCGGCGCTCCTGCTTGGTGAGCGACCGGTGCTCGACGATCGGCTCGCCGATGATCGATGCAACCGTCATGCGGGGGTTGAGCGACGAGTGCGGGTTCTGGAAGACCATCTGCATCCGCGGGCGGAGCTTGCGGAGTTCGGAGTTGGACAGGGTGGCCAGATCGCGACCCTCGAACAGGATCGAACCGTTGGTCGGCTTCTCGAGCCGGAGCACGGTGCGTCCGGCGGTGGACTTGCCCGAGCCGCTCTCACCGACCAGGCCGAGCGTTTCGCCGCGGTAGATGTCGAACGAGATGCCATCGACCGCGCGCACCGCCCCGACCTGACGTCGGAACACACCCTTCATGATCGGGAAGTGCTTCTCGAGGTCGGTGACGGACACGAGCGCGTCGCCCTCCCGGTTGGGGGCGACAGCGGTGGCGACGCTCGGATCAGACATCGCGCGGTGCCTCGGCGTCGGTGTCGTACCAGCACGCGACCCGGTGGTCGTCACCGACCGCGATCGACACGGGGACCTCTCTGAGGCAACGGTCGAATGCGTGCGGGCAACGTGGGGCGAACGTGCATCCGGTGGGCGCCGCGTAGAGGCTGGGCGGCGTGCCCGTGATGCTCTCGAGCGTGGAACCCTTCTGATCGAGCCGTGGGATCGAGCGCAGGAGACCTTGGGTATACGGATGCTGTGGCCGCTGATACAGATCGGCGACCCGCGCCTCCTCGACGATCGCTCCGCCGTACATCACGATGACCCGGTCGGCGAGCCCGGCGATGACGCCGAGGTCGTGGGTGATCCAGATCATCGCCGTGCCGAGCTGGTCGCGCAGGTTGCGCACGATCTCGATGATCTGTGCCTGCACCGTGACGTCGAGGGCGGTGGTCGGTTCGTCGGCGATCAGCAACTGTGGTGAGCACGCGAGGGCGATCGCGATCATCACACGTTGGCGCATGCCACCCGACAACTCGTGCGGGTACGACTTGAGCCGCTGTTTGGCGTCGGGCAGGCCCACCATGGTCAACAGGTTGGCAGCGGTCTCGTTGGCCGTCTTGCGGTCGCACCGGAGATGGAGTTTGAGCGGCTCGGTGATCTGATGGCCGATGCTGAGCACCGGGTTCAGCGAGGTCATCGGGTCTTGGAAGATGAACCCGATCTTGCCGCCGCGCACCGTTCGCAGATCGCCCTGGTCCATCGCCAACAGATCGTCGTCGTCGAACTTCGCCGACCCGCTCACGACCCGGCCCGGCGGCATCGGGATCAGACGCAGCAGCGACATCATGGTGACGCTCTTGCCGGAGCCGCTCTCGCCGACCACACCGACGAACTCGCCGGGGCGTACCTCGAAGCTGACGCCGTTGACCGCGTAGACGATTCCGTCGGGGGTGTCGAACTCCGTATGGAGATCGTCGACCTTGAGCACGGGTGTGCTCAACAGATTGCTCCCGCCCCCGAGGTCAGCATGAGCCGGAACGATACTCGCGCTGAAACGTCTGCACCAGGGGTTCTTACAATCTGTACGGACATGGGTTCGGATGTCCCCCGGCCGGTCGGGGCACTGCGTGTTCTCAACGGAGACGTGCGCGCCGAGCTGCGGCGCGCCGACCGGTGCCGGTTCGGTCGGGCGCCGCCGCCGGGGCGGACGGTCACAATGCCGAACCGCGCACCGAGCCGCGCTTCTGGAAGAAGTCGCCGACCTGATTGAGCGACAACACGGTCAACGACAGCGCGAGCGACGGCCAGAGCACCTGCTTGGCGTCGACCTTGATGTCGGAGCGGGCCTGGTTGATCATGTTGCCCCACGTCGACGTGGGCAGCTGCACGCTGAGCCCCAGGAACGACAGGGACCCCTCGACCACGATCACGAACGCCGACGCCACCATCGCGTACGCGATCAGCGTGGGGAGCACGTTGGGGATGATCTCGCGGAACAGGATCGTGCGTGGTTTGGTACCGATCGCTCGCGCGGCCATGACGAACTCGCGGTTGGAGATCGCCAGGCTGTTCGCGCGCGCCACCCGCGTATACGCCGGGATCGACAACACACCGATCACCACGCTGATCAGGAAGAGGTCGCGGACCTCGAAGATCGACACGAGCGCGAGCAGGAGGATCAGTGCCGGGAAGGCCAGGATCACGTCGATCATCGACATGATGACGGTCTCGGTCTTGCCGCGCACGAAGCCGACCAGGGCGCCGAGCAGACCGCCGACCACGATGCCGAACATCGCCGAGACGCCGGCGACCGTCAGGCTCACCCAGCCGCCGTGCATGATGCGGGCGAACGTGTCGCGTGCGATCGCGTCGGTGCCGAGCCAGTGTTCGGCGGAGATCGGCTCGAGCTTGGTGCCGGTGCCGAACTCGCCGGTCTTCGCATTGAAGTTGTTGGTCTGCAGGTTCGGGTCTTGGAGCGGTAGCGAGCCGTTGAACACGGTGGCGTCGAGCTTGGCGTAGATCGCGCCCAGCACGATGAACGCGAGCCAGATCGCCGACAGCTTGACGAGGATCGGCATCGAGCCGAAGATCTCGAACACCGACGCTCGCTTCGGTGGCGTGCCGGCGACCGAGCCCGGCTGCACTGCGGTGGAGACGTTGGAGATGCGGTCGCGTGGGAAGTCGGGGGTGTGAGGTGCGCCCTCGGTGGTCGACATCGGGTCAGCCCTTCCGGATTCGTGGGTCGATGACGGCGTACAGCAGGTCGACGATCGTGTTGATGATCACGTAGACGGCCGCGACGAACACCGTGATGCCCTGGATCACCAGGATGTCGCGCTGGCTGATCGCGTTGATCAGACGGAAGCCGAGGCCCGGCACGGCGAACAGGGTCTCGATCACGACGGTGCCGCCGAGCAGGGCGCCGAAGTTGATGCCGACGATCGTCATGAGGCTCAGCGAACTGGGTCGGAGCGCATGTCGGATCAGGATGAAGCGGTCGTCGAGGCCCTTGGCCTTGGCCGCCAGGATGTAGTTCTCCTGGAGGGTCGCGACCATGTCGGCGCGGACGAGGCGGGAGAAGATCGCCATCTGGGTCATCGCGAGCGACGCCGCAGGAAGGATCGCGGTCTTGAGGTTCTCGATCAGGCCCTTGTCGCTGATGCGGTTCCAGTTGGACGAGGGCAACCACTGCAGTTGCACTGCGAACAGCCAGATGAAGAAGATGCCCATGATGAAGTTGGGGATCGACAACGCGACCTGCACGCCGGCCGAGCTGACCGTGTCTTGCCACTTGCCCTGCTTGTAGGCGCCGAGGACGCCGATCGGCACGGCCATCAGCACGGCCATGATGATCGCCATGAAGGCGAGCTGGCCGGTGACCGGGATGCGGTCCATGATCGTGCTGCTGACCGACTGGCCGCGGTTGACGTAGGACTCGCCGAGGTCGAAATGCACCACGGCGTCCCACAACCAGTCGCCGTACCGGACGAGGAACGGCTTGTCGAGACCGAGGTCGTCGCGGATCTTCTGGACGAGCTCGGGGTCTTGATTGGATTCGACCCCGAGGATCACGTTGACCGGATCCCCGGGGAGGAGAGACGTCAGGCTGAATGTCAGGAACGTGACGGCCAGCAGCGTGGCTGCGAGCCGTAACAGTCGACTGATGATCACTCTGCGCATGAACGCGTTCTCCTACCCCGGGGTGCCGATCGAAATGGAATGCCGGTGGTCAGCCGGTCACGAAGACTTCGACCCAGCGGCCCTCGGAACCCGGGAAGCCGATACCGAGGTCACCACCGGGAACGTGCCAACCGTTGAGGCCGGCGACGTCGTTCGCCGTGGCGAGCATCGTCGCGGTGTGACCCGAGTACCAGATCGGGATGTCCTCGGCGATCGCCATGTTGATCTGCTCGTACAGGGCGTAGCGCTCGTCGAAGTCGTCGGTGGTGATCGCCTGCTGCGCGGCCTGGAACGCCTCGGGGTTCCAGTAGTTCGCGAAGTTCAACGGCGACACGACGCCCGGGAGTCCGGCTGCCTCGGCGACCTCGGCGCTGTACGGCGCCAGGGACGGGTTGATCGACAGCGACGGGTCGTCCTGGTCGCTCCAACGCCAGCAGTGTGCACCGTGCGTGCCGATGAAGCCGTTCTCGCCGCCGAGCGCGTTGTTGATGTGCGTCTGCTGGTCGAAGCTGGTCAGCTCGACGTTGACGAGGCCGCTCCCGGCCCACGTCTGCTCGAGCACCTGCATCGCGGCGAGCAGTGTCGGGTCGGGCGGGCAGGAGAGCTCGACGTCGATCGGCTCGCCGGCGGCCTTGCCGTCGGAGCGTTCCGGGTCGTCGATGTAGCCCTGCAACGTGGCGACGCCGGCCTCGAAGTCGAACGTCGGCCACGCCTCGGCGACCTTCGGTGACCACCAGGGGCTGTCGGGGCTGAACCACTGCGTGCCGGGCAGCGAGATGCCCGTGCCGCCGAGTGCCTCGATGACCTTGTCCTGACTGTTCATCTGGGTCAGGCCGAGTCGGACGCGGAGGTCGTCGAACGGGGCCACGGCCATGTTGAACATGCCGCCACCGACGTTGTTGCCCTGGAACTCGAGCAGCGTGATCTCGGCGCCGTCGTCGCGAGCGGCGCGGGCGTCACGGATGGTGCCCTGACGCAGCGATTGGATCACGTCGACCGTGCCCGACAGGAGCGCGTCGAGTCGGGTGCCCTCGTCGGGGATCGGACGGAACGAGATCGAGTCGAGGTACGGCAGTTGGTTGCCGTCCGGGTCGACGCCCCAGTAGTTCTCGTTCCGAACGACCGTGGTCTCGTTGTCGAGGTCACGGGTCTCGATCATGAACGGGCCGGTACCGATCGGGTTGGTGCTGTAGCCGTCGATGTCGGCGGCCGCGGCGGCCGGGTCGAACGGCATACCGAGCGACGCCCGGGCGAGGAACGCCGGGAACGCCGAGTTGCCCGAACTCAGGGTGTAGGTGACCTCCAGATCGCCCGTTGCTTCGACCGTGGAGAGGTTCGAGGCAGCGATCTGCGAGGACGACGAGGCGCCCTCCTGCTGGATCGGGAACATGTCGGCGATCGTCTGTGCCGTCAGCGGCGTGCCGTTGTGGAACGTGACGTCCGGACGGAGGTTGACCGTCCACACCGTGAAGTCGTCGTTGGACGAGAACGACTCGGCCAGGTACCCCTGGTAGTCGCCGTTGACGTCCTGTTCGATCAGCTTGTCGTACAGCGTGACCATGATGTTGTAGCAGGGAGCCGAACACGAGTCTTCCCACGGGCGCAGGCCGACCGCTTCGGCTTCGAGCCCGACCGCGATCGACCCGCCGTACTTGTCGGCGCCGTCGGGCACGGTGGCCTCGGTGACCTCGGTGTCGACATCGCCGGTCGCCTCCTGGCCCGCCTCGACCTCGCCGCCGTCGCCCTCGTCCTCGGACGGCTCGGTGCCCTCGTCGCCGCCGCCGTCGCCGTCGTCGGCGGTCGATTCGGCGGTGTCGCCCGTGTCGGGCGTGTCGGCATCGTCGTCGCCCCCGCAGGCTGCGACCAGAAGGCCGGCGGCTGCGAAGAGGGCGACTGACTTCTTCCATCGTCGCGTCGTCATGTTGTGAGATTCCCCTTGTCTCGGTGAGAGCGGACGCTCTCGAGTGGTGTTGTACGTGACGTCGGGCAGCGCCTCGACATCGGTCGGGTGCCCGTTCGGCGTCGCCGACGGGCACGTTGGTCAGGCGATCGACACCTCCATCTCCTCGACGCCGACGAGCGGGTGATGACACGCCACGTAGTGGTCGTCGTTCACTCGGCGCATCTGCGGCTCGTCGCGAGCGCATCGTTCGTCGGCATGTGGACACCGGGTCCGGAAACGGCACCCGGATGGCGGAGCGATCGGCGAGGGCAGTTCGCCGAGCTGGACCATCGACTCGTCGATCTCGGCATCCGGGTTCGGTTCCGGATGCGAGTCCATCAGGAGCCGCGTGTACGGGTGCGCCGGGTTGGCGTACAGCTCGTCGGACTCGGACAGCTCACACATCTTGCCGAGGTACATCACCGCGACCCGGTCGCTGATGTTCTTGACGACGGCGAGGTCGTGGGCGATGAACACGAGGGTGAGCCCGTACTGGGCCTTGAGGTCTTCGAGCAGGTTGAGGATCTGCGCCTGGACCGACACGTCGAGCGCGGACACCGGTTCGTCGCAGATGATCAGCTCGGGCTCCATCACGAGCGCGCGGGCGATCGAGATGCGCTGGCACTGGCCGCCGGAGAACTCGTGCGGCCGCTTGTACCGGGCCACGGCGGGGTCGATGCCGACCGCGTTGAGCATCTCCGCCACCTTCGCCCACTGCTCGTCGGCGCCCTTCGGCCCCCACACGTGCAGCGGTTCGGCGACGACCTCGCCGATGATCCGGCGGGGATTCAGCGACGAGATGGGATCCTGGAAGATCATCTGGACATCGGTGCGCTTCGCCCGCATCGCCTCCTGGTCGAGCGTGGTCAGGTCGGTGCCCTTGAGCGTGACCGAGCCGCTGGTGGGGTGTGGGAGCTGCAGGATCGCCTTGCCGGTGGTGGACTTGCCGCACCCCGACTCGCCGACGAGGCCGAGGGTCTCACCCTTGCGGACCTCGAAGCTGATGCCCGACACGGCGTGCACGACACGGTCGCCGCCGAGCGGGAACTCGACGACCAGGTCGTCGACGCGCAGCAGCGCGTCGCCGTTGGCCGACATGTGGGCCTTGCCGGAACCAGCCATCAGCCCATGCTTCCTTGCTGTGGGTTCATCAACGACTGACCCTCGGCCACCGCCCGGTGGTCGACCGCATCGCCGACGATCGTGGAGTAGTCGGGCACCAGGTCTTCGCGGGCCGACATCTTTCCGGCGGCGGTGAGGGTTTGTGGCAGACCGGCGGCGAGGTTGCTCTCGAACGCGGCCGTGTTCTCGGGCGTGCCGACCGGGATGTGGCAGGCGTACTGGTGCCCGCTGTCGTCGCTCTGCAGCGGCGGCTCGACTTCGATGCACACCGGTTGGGCGTAGGCGCAGCGAGGCGCGAACTTGCAGCCCGGGGGCGGATCGATCAGATCGGGCGGACGTCCGGCGATCGCGCTCAGCCGAGTGTGCTTGGGCTGCGATGTCTTCGGGATCGACCAGAGCAGCGACTGCGTGTATGGGTGCTTCATGTCGGAGAACAGCGTCTTGGTCGGTGCCTTCTCGACGATGCGGCCGGCGTACATGACCGCGATCTCGTCGGCGCGGGTCGCGACGACGCCGAGGTCGTGGGTGACCATGATCATCGTCATCTGGTGTTCGCGCTGGAGTTGGCCCAGGAGGTTGAGGATCTGGTGCTGCACCGTCACGTCGAGCGCAGTGGTCGGCTCGTCGGCGAACAGCAGCTTGGGGCTGCACGCGAGGGCGCTCGCGATGCACACCCGCTGGCGCATGCCGCCCGACATCTCGTGCGGGTAGTTGTCGAACCGTTCGTCGGCTTCCGGGATCCGCACCGACTTGAGCAGTTCGACCGCGGTGGCTCGGGCCTCGGCCTTGCCGACACCGAGATGGTGTC
>CAXAWD010000056.1:0-12785 GCA_963972325.1 uncultured Acidimicrobiaceae bacterium | reverse complement strand
GACGTAGGCGAGCCGCATCTCTTCGAGCATGTCGGCGCCGATGCCGTCGGTGCCGAGCACGATCGGGTTCGGTCGGCGGGCCGGCGCTGCGTAGCCCACGCCGTTGTTCATGTTGGAACGGGGGTTGTGGGCGATCGTGCCGGGCAGATCGCGGTCGAGCAGCACGCAGTGCACGAGCAACCAGTCGTCGGTCGCCAGGCCCGCGAGCCGCTCGCCGGCACCCGCGTCCTCCGGCCCCTCCGCGACGTGGATGTGCACGCCGACATCGAGGTCGGTGGCCAACCCGGCGGCCGCCGCGAGCGTGTCGTCGGTGCAGGTGAACGCGGCGTGCACGCCGACGAGACCACGGCCACCCGCTCGGATGAACCGTTCGTTCTCCGCCAGGCCGCGACGGGCACCGTCGGCGCCGTGCCGATCGGTGACGCCGTACGCGCACACGACCCGCACCCCGGCCTCGGCGCACGCCTCGGCGATCACGTCGAGGCTGCCCTCGATCGCGTTGGGGCTCTCGTGGTGGTCGACGATCGCCGTCGTGCCGCTCATCAACGCCTCGGCGGCGCCGAGCAGCGCGCTCGCACGAAGCATGTCGAGGTCGAGCGCGGTGTCGAGCCGCCACCACACCTGTTCGAGGATCTCGCCGAACGACGTCGGCTGTTTCGGCGGAGCGGGCATGCCCCGCGCCAACGTGGAGTAGAGGTGGTGGTGAGCGCAGACCATGCCGGGCGTGGTGTCGGCCATGGCGGTCAAACTAGTGGCCCCGTGGAGCACGACGTCGCGGCGACGATCTACGCTGCACGCATGGGGGAACCGTCGTACGAGGCAGGTCCGGTCGATGTCGAGCTGATCCGGGAGACGATCCCGGAGAACCTGAGCCACACGATCGACGCGCACGGGCAGAACGAGGCGATCGTCTCGCGTCACCAGGGCATCCGGTGGACCTACACCGAGTTCGGCCACCGCGTGAACGACCTTGCGAAGAGCCTGATGCACGCCGGTCTCCAGAAGGGCGATCGGCTCGGTCTCTGGTCACCGAACTACGCCGAGTGGACCCTCGTGCAGTACGCCACCGCGGAGATCGGCGTGATCCTCGTCAACCTCAACCCGTCGTATCGCACGCACGAACTCGAGTACGCACTCATGCAGTCGGAGTGCCGCTGGATCATCGCGGCGCCGGCGTTCAAGACGTCGAACTACGTCGAGATGGTGGCCGAGGTCGCCGATCGGGTGCCGTCGCTCGAGCACGCCGTGTTCTTCTGGACCGACGAGTGGAACCATCTGATCGAGGGCGACGAGTTGGTGAGCGACGACGAGTTGGCCGCCCGCCGTGCCACGTTGCATCCGGACGACCCGATCAACATCCAGTACACCTCGGGCACCACCGGGTTCCCGAAGGGCGCCACGCTCACGCACGCCAACATCCTCAACAACGGCTACTTCACCACCGAGCTGCAGGGCATCACCAGCGACGACCGCGTGTGCATCCCGGTGCCCTTCTACCACTGCTTCGGCATGGTGATGGGCAACCTCGGGTGCACGTCGCACGGGGCCACGATGGTGATCCCGAACGATGCGTTCGACCCGGAGACCGTGCTGGCCACGGTGCAGGAGGAACGGTGCACGTCGCTGTACGGCGTTCCGACGATGTTCATCGCCGAGCTCGGTCACCCCGATTTCGATTCGTACGACCTGTCGTCGTTGCGCACCGGCGTGATGGCGGGCTCGCCGTGCCCGGTCGAGGTGATGAAGCAGTGCGTCGACCGCATGAACATGGTCGACGTCACGATCTGCTACGGCATGACCGAAACGTCGCCCGTGTCGACCCAGACGCTGCCCGACGACTCGCTGCACCACCGCACCGCCACGGTCGGCAAGGCCCACCCGCACGTCGAGATCCGGGTCGCCGACCCCGAGACCGGCGCCACGTTGCCGCGGGGTGAGACCGGTGAGTTCTGCACCCGCGGGTACTCGGTGATGACCGGCTACTGGAACGACCCGGGCAAGACCGGACAGGCGATCGACGCCGACGGCTGGATGCACACCGGCAACCTGGCCGTGATGGCCGACGACGGCTACTGCAACATCGTCGGTCGCATCAAGGACATGGTGATCCGCGGCGGTGAGAACGTGTACCCGCGCGAGATCGAGGAGTTCCTCTACACCCATCCCGACGTCGAGGACGTGCAGGTGATCGGCGTCCCCGACGTGAAGTACGGCGAGGAGCTCATGGCGTGGGTGAAGCTCGCACCCGGCGGCACGGCGACCCCGGACGATCTGCGCGAGTTCTGCCGCGGCAAGATCGCCCACTTCAAGATCCCGCGCTACGTCAAGCTCGTCGACGAGTTCCCGATGACCGTCACCGGCAAGGTCCGCAAGGTCGAGATGCGCGAGTCGTCGATCGTCGAACTCGGTCTCGAAACGACCGAGACGGCATGAGCCTGGCCGCGTCGATCACCGACCGGTACGCCGAAGGCGGCGCCGGGTTCATGCACGACCTCGACCTCACCGTCACCGAAGCCGAACCGGGGCGGGTGCGGTTCACGTTGCCGGTCACCGACCACCTGGTGCACCGCGGTGGCGTGCTCTGCGGACAGACGATCCTCGCCTGCATGGACACCGGCATGGTGTTCGTGATGATGACGCTCGGGTCCGACGACGCCGGGTTCACCACGGTGAGCCTGCAGACCAACTTCGAACGCGGCGTCCCCGCCGACGTCGGCGAGGTCACGTTCGAGGCGTGGGCCACCAAGCCCGGCCGCTCGCTCGTCTTCGGTCAGATCGACCTCCTGCTCCCCGACGGCCGCCGCGCCGCGAGCGCGACCACCACCTACATGTGGCTCTGACCCCTGGCCAAGGGTTGCCGAGATCGTTAGGTTGGATGACATGCCCTTCGGTCATCTGCCGTATGCGAAACCGCACGGGGGCGAACTCGACGCCTGGGCCGACGCCGACGCCCGCCATGCGCAACACCGAGCCCAGGTCCGCAATCTGTTGATCGCGCTCGTGGTCGTCGCGGTGATCGCCGCGACCGTCAGCATGCAGGCGTTGGGATTCGCGATCTTCATCGTGCCGTGGCTCGCGCTCGAGCTGTGGATGGTCCGCCGATCGGGTCGCCCGGCGCGGATTCCCGACTACCGGCCGGCCGATCCTGTCGAGATCGAACTCGACGACACCTGACGCCGGTCAGCCGAGCAGGTCGACGACGACCCGCTCCCAGAGTTCGGTGGTGAGGCGGAGCGACTCGATGTCGATCCGTTCGTTGTGACCGTGGAAGCGTTGTCCGAACTCGGCGGCGTCGATCGAGGGGCTGAGCAGCCCGGCGCCGTAGCTCACCGCACCGAGTTCGCGGAACACCCTCGCGTCGGTGAACCCGACGATGAACTGCGGGTTGAGGCGCGCCTCGGGGAACGGCACGCTGATCGCCCGGCCCAACGCGTCCCACAGCGGCGTGTCGACACGGCTGGTCGACGCCGGGTCGTCGATCAACACCTCGACCTCGATCCGGTCGAACAGGTCGTCGCCGATCGCCCGGCGCAGATGAGCGGTCACCTCGTCGGTGTCGTCGCCGGGCATCGTTCGGATGTCGACGTCGATGTCGATCACGTCAGGGATCACGTTGGTCTTCGGCCGGCCCTTGGTGGCGAGCACGTTCGGCGAGAACGTGGTGTGGGTGCACGCGTGGAAGTGCCCTTTCGCCCCCGGGTGCGGCAGATCGGCGAGCAGGTCGTCGATGGTGTTCTCGTCGAGCATCGCGGCCTTCAGGTCGTCGGCCAGGTCGAGCGACTCGACCTGACCGCGCCACAGCTCGTGGAACCGTGGCGCGGGCTGGTAGTCGGCGAGGCGCGACACCACCTTGGCGGCGGTCACGAGCGCGTTGTCGGAACCGAACGGCATCGAACCGTGGCCCGGTGTGCCCCGCACCCTCAGGCGACGCCACGCAACGCCCTTCTCTGCCACGTTGATGCTGATCGACCGCTGACCCTCCGGCCCCGAGTGCAGCCCGCCGTTCTCGGTCAGCATGTAGCTGCAGCGGATCGCGTCGGGGTGCTCGTCGGCGACCCATCGGGCGCCGTGCGCACTGCCGGCCTCCTCGTCGGCGACGGCGAAGTACAGCAGATCGCCCTTGGGCCGGAAGCCACGGTCGACGAGCGACTTGAACACGACGGCCATCGACGAGGTCAGGTTCAACATGTCGACGGCACCGCGTCCCCACACCTCGTCGACGCCGTCGTCGTCGGCGATGATCTCGCCCCCGAACGGGTCGTTGCGCCAACCGTCGGGGTTGACCGGCACGACGTCGGTGTGGCCCATCAGGCACAGCGAGGGCGCCGTCGGGTCGGTGCCGGGCAGACGGGCCACGAACGACGCACGGTCGGGCGTGGGCTCCCACCGCTCGATGTCGACGCCGGGGCCCTCGACGTACGTCTGCAACACGTCGGCGTTGCGGGTCTCGTGCCCGGACTCGGCCGTGCCGTCGTTGACGCACTCGTTGCGGATCAGTGTTTGCAGGAGTTCGACGGTGTCTCCCGTCAGATCGGTCGCCATCGGTGCAGTCTCGCGCTCCGACCCCCTCCATCCGACACCGCACGCTCGACACCACACGCTCGACACCGCACGCTCGACACCGCACGCTCGACACCGCACGCTCGACATCGACAGGCGATCGACCCGGGTCGCTACCCTGAGCGGGTGACCGTTCTGCGAATCGCCCTCGCCCAGATCAACCCGACGGTCGGCGACCTCGACGGCAATCTGGCGAAGCTGATCGACGCGTACGACCGCGCCGAGGAGGCCGGGTGCGACCTGATCGCCTACCCCGAGCTGTCGGTCACCGGCTACCCGCCGGAAGACCTCGTCCTGAAGCAGGGCTTCGTCGCCGACAACCTGGCGACGCTCGACGCCTTCGCCGCCCACACCGGCGAGTGCGCGGCCGTGGTCGGCTTCGTCGATGCCGATCGCGACCTCTACAACGCAGCCGCCGTGTGCGTCGGGGGTGAGGTCGTCGGCACCTACCGAAAGCGGCTGCTGCCGAACTACGCCGTGTTCGACGAGCAGCGCTACTTCACGGCCGGCACAGCGAACGACCCGCTCGAGCTCTACGAGATCGGTGGCGTCAAGATCGGCGTGTCGATCTGCGAAGACATCTGGTCGCCCGACGGCCCGCTCGCGATCCAGGCGGCCGGGGGCGCCGAGCTCAACGTCAACATCAACGGTTCCCCCTACCACTGGGAGAAGGACGCCACGCGCGAGCGCATGGTGGCCACGCGCGCCGAAGACGCCCACTCGGCGATCGTCTACGTCAACCAGGTCGGCGGCCAGGACGAGCTGGTGTTCGACGGTGGCTCGTTCGTGGTCGACGCCGACGGCAACCTGCTCGCCCGCGCCCCGCAGTTCGTCGACGACCTGATGTTCGTCGACGTGCCCGTTCCCCCGGTGTGGCGAGGCCGGCTGCTCGACCCGCGCGGCAAGGCGACCGACGCGGAGCTGCCGATCGTGCACGTCAGCGCGTCGCCGCGAACACGCGACCTGGTGGTCGAGTCGCCGGTCGCCGAGCCGCTCGACACGCACCGCGAGCTGTACGACGCGCTCGTGCTCGGCACCCGCGACTACCTCCGCAAGAACGGGTTCAGCGACGTCGTGATCGGGCTGTCGGGCGGCATCGACTCCACGATCGTCGCCTGTATCGCGGCCGACGCCATCGGACCCGAGCACGTGCACGGCGTGTCGATGCCGTCTCGCTACTCCTCCGACCACTCGAAGTCCGACGCCCAGCTCCTCGCCGAGAACCTCGGCATCGACTACCGGACGATCTCCATCGAGCCGGCGTTCCAGGCCTACCTCGACATGCTCGCGCCCTCCTTCGAGGGTCGCGAGCCGGGCCTGACGTACGAGAACCTCCAGTCACGCTGCCGGGGCCAGCTCTTGATGGCACTCTCCAACGAGCTGGGTTGGATGGTGCTCACCACCGGCAACAAGAGCGAGCTGGCGGTCGGCTACTTCACGATCTACGGCGACTCGGTCGGCGGCTACGCGGTGATCAAGGACGTGCTCAAACTCGAGGTGTACGAGCTCTGCCGCTACGTCAACCGGGCGGCCGGGCGTGAGGTGATCCCCGAGAACGTGATCACCAAGCCGCCGTCCGCCGAGTTGCGCCCCGACCAGCGCGACGACCAGTCGTTGCCGCCGTACGAGATGCTCGACCCGATCCTCGAGATGTACGTCGAGCAGGACCGCACCGCGCAGGAGATCATCGAGATGGGCCACGACGAGGCGATCGTCCGTCGGATCACGCGGCTCGTCGACATCGCCGAGTACAAACGTCGGCAGTCGCCACCCGGGGTCCGCGTCAGCCCGAAGGCGTTCGGCAAGGATCGTCGGATGCCGATCACGCACGGATACCGGGGGTAGCCCATGAAGTCAGTCGCCGTCATCTTGGCCGCGCTCGCGACCGCGACCGGGGTCACCAGTCCGGCAGCGCTCCTGACCCCCGAAGCGCCCGAGGGGTTCGAGCTGGCCGACGGGGCGGCCGCCGACCTGACGTTCGAGGAATACACACCGCTGTCCCCCGAGGCGACCGCGCACATCGAGGCGACATCGGCCGAGGCCCTGGCCATGCGGGCCGCGGTCGACCTCTGGACGGCGGGCGAGGACGACATCCTGCTGCGCGAGATCACGCTGTGGACCACCGACGAGGACGCTCGTGCGTTCGTCGAACAGGCGGTCGTCGTGGGGTCTGATCACGCACTCGGCGAGGTCGACTCGCCGTTCGAGGGCGGCGTGGCGTTCTCCGGGGCCGAGGACGGCGTCTGGACCCGCACCCTCACGTGGCGGCAGGGCCCGTACGCCATGACGATCTCGCATTTCGCGATCGAGGAGGGCGACGGTGGCACCATCGGCGACGCCGCCGAGACGCTCGCCGAGCACATCGAGACCGAGACCGGTCACGCCATCACCGCGGCGGGAGCGGCGGTCACCACCACGACGGTCGCAGCGACATCGACGTCGACCGGCGGAGGCATCCCGATCGGCACCGTGTTCCTGTGGCTCGTGATCATCGTCGGCGGGATCTGGTTGATCGTGAAGATCAAGAAGCTGATCGCCGCCCGCAACGGCAACGCCGGGCCGAAGGGGCCGAACGGCGCGACCGGAGACGACGGGGACGGTGACGACGTCGACGAGCTGATCGAGCGGGCACGGGCCCGCAGTCGGGCCGAGCAGGAGATCGACGCGATCCCCGACCCGACCGTCGACTGGAACCCGAAGCAGAACTGACCGGCGAGGTCAGGAGCAGCAGGCGTTGGCGCCCGGGCTGCTGGCGACGATCACGTTCTCGAGCTGCGTCTCGTGGTCGGCCTGCTTGACGTACCACTCCCACTTGTGGCCCTGGGGCCCCTGCACCCAGGTCTCCACCTTCTCGGCGAAGCAGCAGATCGTGTCGTCGATGCCCGAGGTCTCGAGCCCCGCCTGCGCGACACGCGCTTCGGCGGCGACGACCTCGTCGGCCGACTCGGTCTCGACGCCGAGGTGATTGATGGAACCCGGCTCGGCGTCGGGACGCTCGAAGATCACCAGCTTGAGCGGCGGGTTCTCGACCTCCCAGTTCGCGTAGCCCGGCTTCACCTTGTACGGGGCGACGTCGAACATCTTGGAGTAGAAGTCGATCGCCTCGTCGAGGTCGGTCACGTTGAGTGCCAGTTGCAGTCGCATGGATGCGCCTTTCGTGTTTCGTATCGATTGAGATCGATATGTTGCACATACGTATCGAAATCTGTCAATATGTTTCTCGTGACCGATCCCGACATCGCCTGCACACCCGACTGCTGCGTGCTCGACACGCCGCTCGACGACGACGGTGCCGTCGTGCTCGCCGCCCAACTCAAGGCCCTCGCCGACCCCACCCGGCTGCGTCTGCTCTCGCTGATCGCCACGTCGCCGACCGGCGACATGTGCGCCTGCAACCTGCCGAGCGCCGTCGACAAAGCGCAGCCCACCGTCAGCCACCACCTGTCGCAACTGGTTCAGGCCGGCGTGATCACCCGCGAGCAGCGCGGCAAGTGGGCATGGTTCCGACTGAACCCCGGCTGCCTCGCGGCGATCCGTGCCGCCCTGGGCGAGGAAGCGACGACCGCTCGGCTCGAAGGAACACCGACGTGAGCCCCGACACCGCGCTCCAGCCGCAACCCGACGAACAGCAGGTCGTCGCCCGCCTGTCGACCCTCGACCGGTTCCTGCCCGTCTGGATCGGCATCGCGATGGTCTCGGGCATCCTGCTCGGCAAGGCGGTACCCGGCCTCGACGACACCTTGGACCGCGTCAAGATCGACACCGTGTCGCTCCCGATCGCGGTCGGGTTGCTGGCGATGATGTACCCGGTGCTCGCCAAGGTGAAGTACGGCTCGATCGGTCAGGTGGTCGACCGTCGATCGCTGGCGATGTCGCTGGTGCTCAACTGGCTGATCGGTCCCGCGCTCATGTTCACGCTGGCATGGGTGCTACTGCCCGACCTGCCCGAGTACCGCACCGGGCTGATCATCGTCGGTCTCGCGCGCTGCATCGCGATGGTGCTGATCTGGAACGACCTCGCCTGCGGCAGCCGCGAGCTCGCCGCGGTGCTGGTGGCGATCAACTCCGTGTTCCAGATCGTCGCCTACTCGCTGCTCGGCTACTTCTACCTCGAGCTGCTGCCGAGCATGCTCGGCCTCGACTCCGACGGGATCGACGTCACGGTGTGGGAGATCACGAAGTCGGTGCTGATCTTCCTCGGCATCCCGCTGGCCGCCGGATTCCTCACCCGCCTGATCGGCGAGCGCCGCAAGGGCACCGAGTGGTACGAGGGCACGTTCCTCCCCCGGATCGGTCCGGTCGCCCTCTACGGCCTGCTGTTCACGATCGTGATCCTGTTCGCGCTGCAGGGCGATGCGATCACCGACGCCCCCTGGGACGTCGTGCGCATCGCGCTCCCGCTGATCGTCTACTTCGCCGTGATGTGGGGTGGCTCGTTCGCGATCGGCGTCGCGCTCGGACTGCCGTACGACCGCAACACGTCGATCGCGTTCACCGCCGCCGGCAACAACTTCGAACTCGCGATCGCGGTGGCGATCGGCGTGTTCGGTGTGTCGTCGGGCCAGGCGCTCGCCGGGGTGGTCGGCCCGCTCATCGAGGTGCCGGTGCTCGTCGGCCTCGTGTACGTCGCGCTCTGGGCGCGCCGCCGCTACTACCCGACGGTCGCTTGAACCGGGCCGGCCGACCGCCGGGTCAGCCGTCGCGCAGGTAGCCCCGGTCGGCGTCGCACACGGCGGCGCCCGCGAGCCGAACCGCCTGCGCTTCGCCGAGCGTGGGGAACGTCGCCGATGACTCGACCCGCAGCCGGTCGCGGCGATCGAACAGCCGGGCGACCGCGCGCATCGTCTCGCCGACGTGATCTGCGATGCGAGCCTCGACGCGGTACCTGCTGCCGACGCGAACCGCCCGATGGAACCGGGTCGTCGTCTCGGTGGTGACCGCCCACCGACGGCCGATCGCGATGCACGCCCACGCCATCGCCTCGTCCATCACGGCGAGGGTGACACCGCCGTGCACGAGTGTCGGCGCGCCGCTGAACTCGTCGGTCAACTCGAACTCGGCGACGACCGCGTCGAGTTCGTCGTCGTGGAAGAACGGGATCCGCAGGCCCGACTCGTTCGTCGGTTCGCACACGAAGCAGTTCGTCTCGAACCCCCAATCGTCGTTGTGCAGGCGGTGTCGGGCCATCGATCCCCTCCTCGTCGGGTTCGCACGCACGCCCGGAGCGGCGCGACAGTGGACGCACCGTGAACGCCTCCCGCCTCATCGACTATTCCGACGACCTCCGCCATCGGCTCACCGATCACCTCGGCCGTCACCGGCGGGCGGCCGCCGACCTGGACGGTCGCAAGCACGCAGCGGTCGCGATCGTGCTCACCGACAGCGACGTCGACGAAGACCGTCACGACGCCCTGATGCCCGACGACTGGACGATGGAGCGGGTGCCCGGCGACGTCGACGGCCTCGACGGCCGCATGGTCGGCGTCGCGGGCGGCGCGGCGTTCCTGCTCTGCCGGCGCGCCTCGCGACTGAACAACCACGCCGGCCAGTGGGCCCTGCCCGGAGGCCGGCTCGATCCCGGCGAGACCCCGGTCGATGCCGCCCTGCGCGAACTCGACGAGGAGGTCGGGCTCCGGCTCGACACCGATTCCGTCGTCGGATGGCTCGACGACTACCCGACCCGGTCGGGCTACGTCATCACGCCGATCGTGCTGTGGGCCGGCGGCAACGGTGAGCTCCGGCCGTCGCCCGACGAGGTGGTCGCCGTGTACCGGGTCGGCTTGCACGCGCTGCGCGACGGCGAGGCCCGGTTCGTCACGATTCCCGAGAGCGACCGACCCGTCGTGCAGGTGCCGCTGGGCGGCGATTTGATCCACGCGCCGACCGGGGCCGTGCTCTACCAGTTCCGACAGGTCGGCCTGTTCGGCCGGGTCGACGAGCGGGTCGACCACCTCGAACAACCGGTGTTCGCCTGGGGCTGATCGCGCCGTTCGCGGGCCCGACTAGGGCTTCCTGTCCGGGAGTTGGGGTGACGGGTGGTTTCCGTGGTTCGGGGTTGTCAGGTTGATTGAATCAGGTCGATGGGGCGTCGGCCAGCCATGTAGTCGCCGTGGTTGCGGCGACGGTTGTTGTAGGTGGTGAGCCAGGCGTCGGCTTCGCGTTGGAGTTGGCGGATCGAGGTGAAGTGTCGGCGGTGGAACGCTGGCCGCCAGCATTCTTGGAGCATGGTGCCCTGGAACCGTTCGACGACAGCGTTGTGGTTCGGTGAGCGTGGCGGGATCTTGATGCGGCGGATCTCGTGCTGGGCGAGTGCGTCCGCGAACCGGCTGGCGACGTACTCGGGTCCGTTGTCAGCGACGATCGCTCGGATCGGGTAACCGAGCCGTGCCCACTGTCGACGGATGCGCTCGAGGAACGCGATGGAGATGTCGGCGGTGACGGGGCCGTGCACGATCCACACGATCGCCCAGCGGGTAAACGTGTCGACGGCGGTGAGCTGGTGGACTTTGCCGACGCCTTTGAGGTTGCCGATGTAGAAACTGTCGATCGACACCAGGTGCCCGGGTTTCCCAGCCCAATGGCAGAACCCGAACAACTCGTCATCGATGGCTGGCTGAGTGAACAGCCCGGTCGTCATCGCGGTGATCGCTGCTGCTCGTGCGAGACGCTGGCCACGTTTGCCGAGACCGTGTGCGACCAGCAGGTTCTGCACGGTTGATTTCGACACGTCGAACCCGTGGCTGTTGAGCCGGTCCGCGTACTGCCGGCAACCCAACGTCGGGGACGTGACCGCCATCGTCAACAAGGTTTCGACGATGTGAGTCGGTGTCGCGTTCGGCATCATCGGGAGACGCTTCTTCTTCGGCCACAACGCCACCAACCCGTACTGGGCAGCAGCGTTGCGCCACTTGTAGAACGTCTTGCGAGAGATCCCGAACGTTCGGCACGTCTCAGCGACGTTGCCCGTTTCGGCGGAGTGAGCAAGCATGCGCACGCGTTGCTGATACACAATCTGATCTGAGGTCACGGTGGTGGGTTCCTTTGGCTCTGTGGAAGGAACCACAGAATCCACCACCGGGGCCCACCTCAAGGTGGACCTGTCACCCCAACCTCTGGACAGGAAGGACTAGGGTTTCGGTCCATGCTGATCGCCGCATACCGAGACACCGGATACAACATCGTCCTGTTCATCCACATCGTCGCCGCGCTCGTGGCGATGGCTCCCGCGGTCGTGCATCCGATCCTGTTCGAGATGGAGAAGCGGCGTGACGATGGCGACGTCGTGGCGCTCGGCCGACGGGTGGCGGCGACCGGGAGGATCTACGCGATCGCCGTGATCGTCGCCGGCATCATCGGATTCGGCCTCATCTCGATGAGCAGCAGCCTGATCGAGTGGGGCGACACCTGGGTCTGGCTCAGCATCCTCGTCTGGGTCGCGCTCAACGGCGTCCTCCACGGAGCGATGCTTCCCGCCGAACGCCAGCTCGGCGAAGGCGACCGCTCCGCGATGGCCAAGATCGACCGTGTCGGTCCGATCCTCGGCGTGATGGTGCTCGTGCTGATCTATCTGATGACGGTGAAGCCGGGCGGCGGCTTCTGACACCGCCGCACCGACACCGGCGCCCCGAGTTGGCGGCAGTTACCCGACGGTAACTATCCTGCCGTCATGGCAGACATCTACGAGGTGGGCATCGTCGGCTCGGGCATCATGGGGGCAGGGTTGGCCGAGGTCGCCGCTCGCGCCGGCTACGAGGTGGTCGTGCGGTCCCGAACGATGGACGGCGCCGAGGGTGTCCTCGGCACGATCGGTACCGGGCTCGATCGGCAGGTGGCCAAGGAGCGGCTCACCGCCGAAGAACGCGATGCGATCGTCGGCCGCATACGGGTCACCGACCATCTCGGCCAACTCGCCGGCTGCGACCTGGTGATCGAGAGCGTCGTCGAGGACCTGGCCATCAAGAAGGCGCTGTTCGCCGAGCTCGAGCAGATCGTCAAGCCCGACGGCATCCTCGCCACCAACACGTCCACGCTGCCCGTCGTCGAGATGGCGATGGCCACCCAGCGCCCCTCGCTGGTGTGCGGCATCCACTTCTTCAATCCGGCGCCCGTCATGAAACTCGTCGAGATCGTCCGCCCGGTCACCGCCGACGACGCAACGATCGCCGCCGCCACCGAGTTCGCCGAACGGTGCGGCAAAGACGCCGTTCTCGTCGAGGACCGAGCGG